>NZ_JBPVWS010000009.1:0-218990 GCF_053470365.1 Stutzerimonas tianxiuensis
CGCTCAAATAGTGGGCAATTCGCTTTGTCTTTGTCGCGCTCTGTCCATTTATGAATTCAAGTCCGACAGGCTGCTAGGTCTCTCAGCACGGTTCCATTCCCCTGGTGGCCAGTGCGCTAGTGTAGCGGCTCGAAGGGCGGGAATCTGCGTTGCAAGACAAATGCAGGTCAGGCAGAACCAGGCGCGTTTTGATTGGGCGCCTGGCGGTTGCGAATTCAGTCCAGCCCGCGGACGTCGCGCTCCTGAAAGTGCGGCAGCTGCCACTGGAAGGTCATTGCCAGCACTCGGAACAGGAAGCCCGCACACAGCGTGGCCAGCGAGGCGATGGACGTGTCGATCCCGAGCCAGAGCAGCGTCACATAGAGCACGCCAGTGAACAGCGCCACCGTGGCATAGAGCTCGCGCCGCAACACCATCGGCACACGGTTGCAGAGAATGTCGCGCAGCAATCCGCCAAACACGCCGGTGATGACCCCCGCCAGCACAACGATTGAAAGGTGCGCGCCCATGTCCATGGCGACGCCGCAACCGATCACGGTAAAGGCCACCAGGCCCAGGCCGTCGACCAGCAGAAACACCTGCCGCAGGTGATGCATGTGCCGCGCGACCAGAGCGGTGACGATGGCCGCGCCCACGGTGAAACCAAGGTACTCGGGATGGGCGATCCAGCCGATCGGGTAATGCCCCAGCAGCACATCGCGCGCCGTGCCGCCGCCCAGCGCCGTCACCGTGCCGAGCATGCAGATACCGAACAGGTCCATGCCGCGGCGCATGCCCATGATGGCGCCGGACATGGCTTCGGCCGTAATGGCGATCAGATAGATGATGTGCAACAGCGTCACAGCGGAACTCCAGAACAGGCAGGCGGGAAAACGGCGCCATTATGGGGCACACTGCTATTCAATCGATGTGACTTAGCAAAATTAGGCTATACAAACATTTATTTAATCTGAGGACGCAGGGCTTGAATCTTGATCCCAAACAGACTGAAGCCTTCCGTGCGGTCATCAAAACCGGCAGTTTTGAGCAAGCTGCCCTGCGCCTGCATCTGACGCCACCTGCGATTTCGCAGCGGGTGCGAGCGCTGGAAAGCGCCTTGGGCAATGCTCTGGTGGTGCGCAGCCGCCCCTGTCGCCCTACCGAAATAGGCCAGCGGCTGCTGCAGTACCTCAAGCGGGCCACCTTGCTTGAAGCCGACCTGATGGCGGACCTGGCCGAACGCAGCGACGCGCCGCTGGTGGTGGTCGCCGCGCTCAATGCCGACAGCCTGGGCACCTGGTTCTTTCCGGCGCTGGCGGATGTGCTGATCAAAGAGCGCGTGCTGCTCGATCTGACGGTCGAGGACCAGGACCACACCTACAGTCTGCTGGAAACCGGTCTAGCGATTGGCTGCATCAGCACCGAGCCCAAGCCCATGCGCGGCTGCACGGCCAGCCCGCTGGGAAGCATGCGCTATCGCCTGGTGGCGTCCGCGGCCTTTCGGCAGCAGTACTTTCCCAACGGTCTGAACCGCAATGCCGCGCGCAAGGCGCCGGTGGTCGCCTACACCAACAAGGACCGCCTCACCTCTTCGTTCCTGCTTCGCCGGCTGGGCCTGCCCGAGGGCGCCTACCCTTGCCACTATGTGCCCGGCGCCGAGCCTCGCTTCAATGCGATCCGCTACGGGCTGGGCTATGGCATGGTGCCGCAGCCGTTGCTGCAGGATGCATTGGCCGACGGCATCGTGGTCGACTTGGCCGCAGACGCGCCGCTGGACATCTTGCTGTACTGGCACACCTGGAAGGTGCAGTCGCCGCGCATGGAAAGCCTCTCCCGCCAGATCATCGAAGCGGCGCCGAAGATCCTTGCGCGACCTGAGGAAGCCTGCTGAAAAGAGTGTCCGCCTGCTTTTGTGGTCCGCGAGCCAGCTCGCTTCTGCAAGAGCAATAAGATGCGAGATCGGGACAGGGCTCAAATCGATGGCCGCCCCGCCCGTGCGTCCGGCTCAAGGGAAAGCGGGCTTTCTACAACAGGTGCTAACCTGTGTTATGTAGGCGCGAGCTTGCTACGAAGAGCCCCATGTCCAGGCCAAGCGCATCACCGGAACTGCGCTCCGGCCGGCACTGAGGCACACTAACGCCTATGACTTCCATTCTTTATCACCCAGCCTGCTGCTCGCCGCTGAGCGATCACTGGCCGCTGCCGCTCGCCTTGCCTGGCGTGCAGCTAATTAGCACCCGCTTCGACCCCGCCCTGCTCGACCCCGAGGACTTCACCCGCTGCGGCGTGCCGGGCATGAGCGCCGTGAGCAAGCGCCAGACCGAGTTTCTCGCCGGTCGCCTCTGTGCGCACGAGGCCTTGCGCAGGGTGACGGGCGCGCCGTGCATCCCGGCCGTGAACGAGGATCGCTCGCCCAACTGGCCTGCCGGGGTGGTCGGCTCCATCACCCATGGCGCTGGCTGGGCGGCGACCGTGGTGGCGCGTCGCGAGCAATGGCGCGGTCTCGGGCTGGATGTGGAGAAGCAGATTCCCACTACACGGGCCGACCGCCTGGTCGCTGAAATCCTCACGCCGCGCGAGCTGGAAGGTTACGCCGCACTCGACGAGACCCAGCGTGCGCTGCGCGTCACCCTGACCTTTTCCATCAAGGAAAGCCTGTTCAAGGCGCTGTATCCGCTGGTCAACAAGCGCTTCTACTTCCAGGAAGCCGAGCTGATCCACCACGACAGCAGCGGTTACGCCCGCCTGCGTTTGCTCAATGACCTATCGGAACAATGGACGACCGGCGCCGAGCTGGAGGGCCAATTCGCGCAGTTCGATGATTACCTGCTGAGCTTGGTGAGCATTCCAGCTTGAATCGTCACAGCTCGGCGCAAAGCCCTCCCGGACAACACACCTCTCAATAGCCGCAGGGCGCTGACCCCAGCGCCTACTTCACCCGCTTGCGCGGCCAGACCAGGCTGAAGCGCGCGCCGCCCAGGTCGCTATGCCCAATCTGCGAACGGCCGCCGTGCCAGTAGGTAATTCGCCGGACGATGGACAGCCCCAAACCATGCCCGCCGGACGCGCGAGTACGGCTGTCATCCAGACGCAGGAAGGGGGCAAAGACCTTCTCCCACGCATCTTCAGGCACGCCCGGCCCGTCATCGTCGACCACCAACTGCGCCCGCTCGCCATCGATGACGAAGCTGACCTGAACTCGCGTTTCGGCGTGGCGCATGGCGTTGCTGATCAGATTGCTCAAGGCGCGGCGCAGGTAGTGCGGCTCGGCATCGACCACGCTGCTGCCGTCGGCGGCCGGCTTACAGGGCCCGCGCTCGACCTGCACCGCTGGCCGCAATGGCGCCAGCTCTCCGATGACCTGATCGACCAGTGCGCCGAGATCCACCGCCTGGAACGTCAGCTCTGGCGAACCCCGTTCGAGGCGGGTATAGACCAGCATCTCGTCCACCAGGCGATCCAGGTCGTCGATATCGCCATCCATGTCTTCCAGATAGCGATTACGTGCTTCCGCTGTCTGCGCCGAGCCGGCCATTTCCAGGCCGAAACGTAACCGCGCGACCGGCGTTCGCAGCTCATGGGCCACGGCGCTGACCATTTCCCGCTGCACCGCCAGCAAGCGCTGCAGGTGAGTGGCCATGCCGTTGAAGGCCTTGGCCAATCGCCCGACCGAGTCGGTTCCGGCATCCGGCACGCGCGCTTCCAGCTGGCCGTTAGCGATGCGCGTGGCGGCGCGCCCGACGCTCCTTAGGCGCCGCTCCAGCTGGCGTACCAGCAGATACACCGTCAGCCCGATCAGCGACAAACCCAATACACCGATGAGGGTCAGCAGCTCGGGCGGATAGGGATTGAGCTGACGCAACGGCCCCAGCGACATGATCCACGGGGTTCCGGCAATCGCGGCGAACACCCGGATGGCCTCGCCGCCGTTGACCAGCGCCATCACCGTGTCGCCTTCATCAAGCCGGCGCCGCTGATCGTCATCGAGACTGGCGCTGTCGCGGGTCAGCAGCGCCAGCGGATAGCCGAAACCACGCGCCGTCTTCAGTTCGGCCAGGCGCTGGGGTTGTTCGGCTTCGGGATAGCGGATCAGCTCGTCGATCAGCAGGTAGATCGTGGCGCGTGCCAGCTGCTCGCTGAGTTGCTCGACCTCGCCGGTCAGGGCCAGCCGGTCGTCGGCGCTGACCAGGGAATAGATCGTCACGCTGCCGGGGCGAATCTGCTCCACCAAGACCTGGCCGCGCAGCAGTCGTGTCTCCAGGCCGCCTTCCAGCCGGATGTCTTCCAGGGTGCGCACCCGCAACGGAATCCCCAGCAGCCGCCCCCAGAGGTTCGCCGCCTGACGCCGTTCGATGGGCGTCATGTTGCTCATGTTGTGCGCCATCAGGCGAAAGGTACCGGCCGCCAGCGCTTCTCGATGCTGATCGGCCCGTACCTGGTTGAGCAGATGCAGACCGCCCACGCCCAGCAGTCCAACCAGCACCAGTACGGCGAGCATGCCGCCGTAGATGCGCAGGAAGATCGAATTCACTGCAGCGCTTCAGCCGCTTCGGAAACGAACAGGTAGCCCTTGCCACGCACCGTCTTGATCAGGCGCGGGTGGTCGGGGTCGTCGCCGATCTTGGGGCGGATGCGCGAAATACGCACATCGATGGAGCGGTCCTGGCCGTCGTACTCGATACCGCGCAATTCAGAGAAGATCTGTTCGCGGGACATGATCCGTCCCGGATTGGAGGTCAGCAGCCACAGCAGGTCGAACTCTGCACCGGTCAGCTCGATGCCCTCACCGCGCAACCAGGCCTCGCGCAACGCGTTGTCGACCACCAGCGGGCCGTACTGGACGCGCTTGCCGCCTGCGGCTGCCGCCACCTCTGTGCCTTCCCGGCGCCGCAGCAAGGCGCGAATGCGGGCCAGCAGCAACCGCGGCCGCACCGGTTTGCACACATAGTCATCGGCACCGATCTCCAGCCCCAGCACCTGATCCAGGTCGTCGGCACGCGCGGTCAGCATCAGGATCGGCCCGTCATAACGATCACGCACCTTGCGGCAGATCGACAGTCCGTCTTCGCCGGGCAGCATCAGATCGAGCACCACCAGATCGGGACGCTCGTTGATGATGCGTTCGGCCGCCTGGGCGCCGTCCGCCTCAATCGAGACCTGCATGCCATTGCCTTCAAGATACTCGCGGGTCAGTTCGGCCAACCGCTGGTCATCTTCGACAATCAGGATGTTCCAAGACTCTTGATCCACCACGCGCCCTCCCGATACACCGGCCGGCATTGTAGCGCCAGGGCACCGCCAGATGGCAGCGGTTGACATGCACCTCCACGACGGAGCGGCCTGGATGACCGGTGGAAGCGACGCCCTTGATGCCCGCTTCGCAGAACTGCCACAGCGCCGCGCCGGCCCCATGCCAGGCAAAAGGCCATCAGCACAGCCCGTTCCGTCAAATCACCGTCTCGCTGAGCGTAAACGGCGCTAAATCCGCCTTTGACAAAACACCACATATAGTGTTTTGCCCAAGGCACCTCCGGGCGTCTGAAAGCGCTGTATGAGCCCGCATTTCATCCGAAGCCTTTGCACGCCGGAAACGGCGCGGGCTGCGCCCTTATCGCGCACAGCTCACCCACATGTTATCCACAGGTTGTTCATTTCAGGTGCCTTGCACTGGGCCTGAACCCTCACTATCGTGTCGCTCCAAGCGCCTTTTACCCCACATATTGGGTGTCCAAGGCCAAACAGACACAAACGCCGAAAAAAGCAAGCAAAATAAATTCGCTCTGATTTTTACCCGGCTCGCGCCCCCACGGGCGCGATAGATCGTCGCCGCAGACCGCGATCCTGCACAGCCCAACGTTGATTTTGCTCAAGCCCAGCAGTAGCGCATGCGCCAAGCGCGTCACACTACATGTTGTGTTTTGAGGTTGTGATCTTCACAACGCCTGACTATGCTTCGGCACACACGATTCGCCACCCCAGGTGCCGGATCGTTTCCAGTTTTGAGTCACCCATGAGGCCGGTTCGCCGGGGCATGGTTCATGCAATACGAGACACGCAAGACCCGATCAAGGCCGCCCACAAAGCGGGCCTGACACCTAACGTGCTACCGAGACAGAGAGAATCCGGAGACCCCATGCAGAACGAGTCCACTCGCGAGAACCCGCACGCCGACAACAGCTCGCTGGACCTGGCCGCTACCGCGCCGGGCCAGCTGCGCGTGATCAAGCGCAACGGTACAGTCGTCCCCTACACCGACGACAAGATCACCGTCGCCATCACCAAGGCGTTTCTCGCAGTGGAAGGCAACAGCGCCTCCGCCTCGTCGCGCATCCATGACACCGTCGCCCGCCTGACCGAACAGGTCACCGCCACCTTCAAGCGTCGCATGCCTTCCGGCGGCACCATCCACATTGAAGAGATCCAGGACCAGGTCGAACTGGCCCTGATGCGTTCCGGCGAGCAGAAAGTTGCCCGCGACTACGTGATCTATCGCGAATCCCGTAGCCAGGAACGCAAGCGTGGCGTTGCCGATGCACCGGTCGAAGCCCACCCGAGCATCCGTATCAAGCGTGCCGACGGCAGCATGGCGCCGCTGGATCTGGGCCGCCTGAACACCATCATCACCGAAGCCTGCGAAGGCCTCGAAGAAGTCGATGGCGCGCTGATCCAGAAAGAAACCCTGAAGAACCTGTACGACGGTGTCGAGCAGACCGACGTCAACACCGCGCTGGTGATGACCGCCCGTACCCTGGTCGAGCGTGAGCCGAACTACTCCTACGTCACCGCTCGCCTGCTGATGGACACCCTGCGCGCTGAAGCCCTGAGCTTCCTCGAAGTCGCCGAAGCCGCCACCCATCATGAAATGGCCGACCTCTACGCCAAGGCCCTGCCCGCCTACGTGGAAAAAGGCGTGCAGTTCGAACTGCTCGACCCGCGCCTGAAGGAATACGACCTGGCCAAGCTGGGCGCGGCGATCAACCACGAGCAGGACCAGCAGTTCACCTACCTCGGCCTGCAGACCCTTTACGACCGCTACTTCATCCACAAGGATGGCGTGCGTTTCGAACTGCCGCAGATCTTCTTCATGCGCGTCGCCATGGGCCTGGCCATTGAGGAAGAAAACCGCGAAGCCCGCGCCGTCGAGTTCTACAACCTGCTGTCGTCCTTCGACTACATGGCCTCCACGCCGACCCTGTTCAACGCCGGCACCCTGCGTCCGCAGCTGTCCTCCTGCTACCTGACCACTGTGCCGGACGACCTGGGTGGCATCTACGATGCCATCCGCGATAACGCCCTGCTCTCCAAGTTCGCCGGTGGCCTGGGCAATGACTGGACCCCGGTCCGTGCACTGGGCGCCTACATCAAGGGCACCAACGGCAAATCCCAGGGCGTCGTGCCTTTCCTGAAAGTGGTCAACGACACCGCCGTCGCGGTCAACCAGGGCGGCAAGCGCAAGGGCGCGGTCTGCGCCTACCTGGAAACCTGGCACCTGGACATCGAGGAATTCCTCGAGCTGCGCAAGAACACCGGTGACGACCGTCGCCGTACCCACGACATGAACACCGCCAACTGGATTCCGGACCTGTTCATGAAGCGCGTCTTCGACGACGGCAAGTGGACCCTGTTCTCGCCGAGCGAAGTACCCGACCTGCACGACCTCACCGGCAAGGCCTTCGAGGAGCGCTACGAGTACTACGAAGCCCTGATCGAATACGGCAAGATCAAGAACTACAAGACCCTGCAGGCCAAAGACCTGTGGCGCAAGATGCTGTCCATGCTGTTCGAAACCGGCCACCCATGGCTGACCTTCAAGGACCCGTGCAACCTGCGCAGCCCGCAGCAGCATGTCGGCGTGGTGCACAGTTCCAACCTCTGCACCGAAATCACGCTGAACACCAACAAGGACGAGATCGCCGTCTGCAACCTGGGCTCGATCAACCTGCCGCGCCACATCGTCGACGGCAAGCTCGACACCGCCAAGCTGGAGCGCACTGTACGCACCGCCGTGCGGATGCTCGATAACGTCATCGACATCAACTACTACTCCGTGCCGCAGGCGAAGAACTCCAACTTCAAGCACCGCCCGGTGGGCCTGGGCATCATGGGCTTCCAGGACGCGCTGTACCTGCAGCACATCCCATACGGTTCAGACGCCGCCATCGACTTCGCCGACAAGTCCATGGAAGCGGTCAGCTACTACGCCATCCAGGCCTCCTGTGACCTGGCCGACGAGCGTGGCGCCTACGAGACCTTCCAGGGCTCGCTGTGGAGCCAGGGCATCCTGCCGCTGGACTCGCAGCAGATCCTCATCGAAGCGCGTGGCCAGAAGTACATCGACGTCGACCTGACCGAGTCCCTGGACTGGGCCCCGGTCCGTGCCCGCGTCAAGAACGGCATCCGTAACTCGAACATCATGGCCATCGCACCGACCGCGACCATCGCCAACATCACCGGCGTGTCGCAGTCCATCGAGCCGACGTACCAGAACCTGTACGTGAAATCGAACCTCTCGGGCGAATTCACCGTGATCAACCCCTACCTGGTTCGCGACCTCAAGGCGCGCGGCCTGTGGGACGCGGTCATGATCAACGACCTCAAGTACTACGACGGTTCGGTGCAGCAGATCGAGCGCATCCCGCAGGAGTTGAAAGACCTCTACGCGACCGCCTTCGAAGTGGAAACCAAGTGGATCGTCGACGCCGCCAGCCGCCGCCAGAAGTGGATCGACCAGGCTCAGTCGCTGAACCTCTACATCGCCGGCGCCTCGGGCAAGAAGCTGGACGTGACCTACCGCATGGCCTGGTACCGTGGCCTGAAAACCACCTATTACCTCCGTGCCCTGGCCGCGACCAGCACCGAGAAGTCCACCGTCAACACCGGCAAGCTCAACGCCGTGTCCAGCGGTGGCAACAGCGGCGCTAGCGCTGCTTCAGCCAAAGCTGCGGCCGCGCCAGAAATGGCAGCCGGCCCAGCACCGGTGCCGAAGGCGTGCGCGATTGATGAGCCAGACTGCGAAGCCTGCCAATAAGTAGTTGAAAGTCGCGGTCCCCAGAGCGGACCGCGCGTTGTTGTCCGCCAAGCCGGCCCCCATCACGTACATGCGTACGCTCAGGGGCTCCGGCTTGGCAGACGCCTAGCGCTGCCTCGCTCTGGAAACCGCTCACACCGAGCTGCTGCTGAAAAGCGCTGCTCTGAGGTTTGAGAGGCAACACGGACCCTGTAGGAGCGAGGGGGACGCCTAGTCCTTGCTCGCGATCCGCTCCCGCTCCGACCTCTCGGAAATACGGTGACATCGGGCCCCACCGCCCACCAATTTCTGCTTTTGCGTGCAAACCAAAAGCCCAAAACATTCCCGACCGGCCGCGCCGGTCCCCAATCAGGAAAAACCGCCATGCTGAGCTGGGACGAATTCGACGAAGAAGAAACCACCACCGCCGCGCCGGGCGTCGCTGCGCCAGCCGCCCCCCAGGCCGCTGCCGCCAGCAACGAAGCCCCCGCCAAGCTCGACCAGGACGCCGCCGGCTCCGTCGAAGAAGCCCGCGCCGTAACCGCTGATGACTCCGCTGCCATCGCCCGCGCCAAGAAAGCCCTGGACGACCTCGACATCCAGGAAGGCCTGGACGAACTGGAAGGCGAATCCGCCCGCGTTCACGTCGGCGACAAGCAGATGATCAACGCCCGCGCCGACCTCAACCAGCTCGTCCCCTTCAAGTACGACTGGGCCTGGCAGAAGTATCTGGATGGTTGCGCCAACCACTGGATGCCGCAGGAAGTGAACATGAACGCCGACATCGCTCTGTGGAAGAGCAAGGACGGCCTCAGCGAAGACGAGCGCCGCATCGTCATGCGCAACCTCGGCTTCTTCTCCACCGCCGACAGCCTGGTCGCCAATAACCTGGTGCTGGCCGTGTACCGCCTGATCACCAACCCCGAGTGCCGCCAGTACATCCTGCGCCAGGCCTTCGAAGAGGCGATCCACACCCACGCCTACCAGTACTGCATCGAGTCACTGGGCATGGATGAAGGCGAGATCTTCAACATGTACCACGAGATCCCGAGCGTCGCGAAGAAAGCCTCCTGGGGCCTCAAGTACACCCGCTCCATCTCCGACCCGACCTTCCAGACCGGCACCGTCGAGACGGACAAAGAGTTCCTGCGCAACCTCATCGCCTACTACTGCGTACTGGAAGGCATCTTCTTCTACTGCGGCTTCACCCAGATCCTCTCCATGGGCCGCCGCAACAAGATGACCGGCACTGCCGAGCAGTTCCAATACATCCTGCGCGACGAGTCCATGCACCTGAACTTCGGCATCGACGTGATCAACCAGATCAAGATCGAAAACCCGCACCTGTGGGACGCCGCCATGAAGGACGAGGCGACTCAGATGATCCTCCAGGGTACGCAGCTGGAAATCGAATACGCCCGCGACACCATGCCCCGCGGCGTCCTCGGCATGAACGCCTCGATGATGGAGGACTACCTCAAGTTCATCGCCAACCGTCGCCTGACGCAGATTGGTTTGAAGGAAGAGTATCCGGGTACCACCAACCCGTTCCCGTGGATGAGCGAGATCATGGACTTGAAGAAGGAAAAGAACTTCTTTGAGACGCGGGTTATTGAATATCAGACGGGTGGGGCGTTGAGCTGGGATTAATATTACGCGTGGGCTTAGGGATACCTAGGCCCACGGTGCACCGTACAAAAGGTTTTCGGATACAACATTCATGGACGAGATCCTGGCGAAGACTCACTATAGGAAAACATTTTTCCTTTCCGTAACAACAATAATTTTACTTACCCTGTTAATTCGTAAGTATGTAATTCCTGAGCTGGACGGAAGCTTAGATATTACTTATACGACCCTCCTTGCATCGCTTCTCGACAACCTCATCATTTCTCTATTCTTGGCAGTAGCAATTGGCTGCTTTCTGTTCTGGCTACAGCCAGAAATTATCCGAAGATCTGTAATCCAGGTAGTTGAACCAAAGCAAATCAACCCCCTATTGAAGAGCGCAACAGACTCGTCCTGCTTTTGGATTTACAAAGGAACCTGTGGACGTTACACACGCGCAACAACTATCCCGCGCTTCGCGGAAGCAGCCAGAAATGCCGGAATTGGACGCGATATTCGAATTTTCCTACTTGACCCAAACGATACTGGGCTTTGCGAAGAATACGCAACGTATCGCAGAAGCCTAAAGTCGGCAAGAACTGGTGTTCCATGGACAGCTACATCCGTCCAAGAAGAAATCATTGCAACCGCACTTACCGCACTAAAGTTTTCGCAGTCAGAGCCCCTTCTGCGGATTGAGCTATATTTCGTCAACAATTTCTCAGCATTTCGCTTAGATATTTCCGACGTATACGCAATAATTACAAAAGAGGATAAAGAAGCATCGGCCCTACGAGCTGATGCAGGCTCCTATTTTTATGACTCTTACAAAGACGACGTCCGACTTACAGAAAGACAAGCCCGAAGAATGGTGCTACCCGCAATAATGCCAGACGAAATCAATTCTGCCACAGCTATCCCTCTTATAATTGAGAGCCAAATAGCGAACAGTGCCGCCATCAGTTTACTGAACGCACAACATATAGTTGACAAAGTTAACAATCCGACAGACCCGTATCGGTAGCCTAAGATGAATACGATAGAGCTCGAACGACTCTTGGACGAACGAAGACTTACCGTTTTCGATCTGATACAGTTATGTGAAGATGCAAACGAGAAACTTGTCTGGCATCCACTAGGATTCGTGTCCGGTACTTTCATCAGGCACGAAATATCTAAAGCCAGACTACACATATGGCCAACGGACAACAAAAAGCAAATTGGTGGACTAGAAGTACACGATCATACATTTGACTTCACAAGCTGGGTGATCCAAGGAACAATTGAAAGCCAAACCTTTACCCCTGAAAACAACGGTGAGCTTTCGGTCGCCTACTGTACAACTTACACGGGCTCCGAATCTGTTCTAACCAAAACCTCTAAAAGAATCAGTATTACGCATCAGGTGCCTTTAATTTTACGCGCCGGCGACAAATATTTTTTTGAGGCGGGACGATTACATCGATCACGTGTTCTTGGTAAAAATCCGGCTGTAACAGTTTTAATTACAGCTGAGGGAAAAACAGAGTCACCTCTAGTACTGGGCCCCGAAGCCGGCCAGATTGAGTACAGATATCAGAGATCTGCTCTAAGCAAACTTGAGCAGACACTGCTTATTGAAAGATTGAGAGAATCGAGCTAGAAAGGGCAAGCGGATGCGCATTTATAAAGAGGCCGCCGCTTACTACAAAAACAGCCCGCCATCTAAAATTTATTAGCAAGCTGCCCCTTCGCCAGACGCACCTGCCATCTAAAGAATAAGTAAAATCTCGATTTATGCGAGCTCCCCAAGGAAACTAAATGCCGTACGAATTAAAAAATCGGCTTGTCATTGGCTTAGCTTCCAGCGCTCTCTTCGATCTGGAAGAGTCGGATGAAGTGTTTCGCTTAGAAGGCGAGGAAGCCTATCGGAACTACCAGCGTAAAAATCAAAATCGTCCATTGCCGTGTGGTGTCGCGTTTTCCTTTGTCAGAAGACTGTTAAGCCTTAACCAACTCAACCCAACCGATCCGCCGGTAGAGGTGATACTGCTTTCCCGAAATGATCCGGATACAGGGCTTCGCGTCATGAAGTCGATTGAGTTTCACGACCTACCTATGACACGCGCAGTGTTTCTTCAAGGCCAATCACCCCAAGCCTATATCCCAGCGTTGAATATCAGTTTGTTTCTGTCTGCTAACGAGCTCGACGTCAAGCAGGCGATGACCGCCGGATACCCAGCTGGCCAGGTATTGAAGACACTCGCCTACGACGACCCAGAGGACCATCAACTCCGAATAGCACTGGACTTCGATGGCGTGTTAGCGGACGACGAAGCGGAAAGCATTTATCAACAGTCTAAGGACCTCACTGATTTTCACGATCACGAACGGAGCCTTGTAGATACGCCCCACAACCCGGGTCCATTGGCAGAGTTTCTTAAAAAGATCTCAATTATACAAAAACTAGAACAAACCAAGATTGGAACCAACCCGAGTTATATCAAGATCTTAGATATCAGTATCGTTACCGCACGTAATGCGCCATCCCACGAGCGCGTGATAAACACGATGAGGCATTGGGAGATCATGGTGAATAAAGCGTTTTTCTTAGGGGGCATTGAGAAAAAATCTGTTCTCGAAGTATTAAAACCTCACATATTCTTCGACGATCAGCGTCTTCACCTCGACCCTGCGGCGTCAGTTCTCCCCTCAGTACACATCCCGTTCGGCGCTATCAACAAGCTAAATTGAAACAAGTCAGCAACAATACAAAAAGACGCACCTAACTTGCCATTGGCACGGCATTGACAGACTCACTAATACAACATTATTTTGAATCAAGGACGACGATGGAGTTTTTGATAGAGGTATTTAAGGGACTCAAAGAGGCAGATGCCTGGAGCGGAGCCGTTGCGGGCCTTATCGCAGGCGCTATTGGTGCTATCGTTTTCAAGCCAATATTGTTGAAAATCTTGGGGCTCGTTGGATCTTTCCTATTTTATCTACTTGGTCTTATGGGGAAGCCCTTAAGACTATGGGTTAGAAAGCGGAAATTGAGACACGTAAATTGGCTTCGGCAGATTCGCACTGACAGTCCTGCTATCACCAGAGAGATTGCTCGAAGCTACGCCTATTTGATCTTGTTCTGGATTTCGTTTCTGCTATGGCTTTTTGTTTTAGGAAACAAGCTTGTTTTCCCTGACGCTGCGAAACCATCACATATCGGATTGATCTTTTTGTCTTGCCCCACCTATTGCTTCGAAATCTGTTGGTTGCGCAGATCGAGCCGAGTCGATGCCATTCTCCGCAATCGGAATAAAATAAAGCGCTGGCTTACTCAACACTAACATGTCACCCCAACATCCGGGTCTGGCCTGCGGCAGACGTCACTCTTGACGAGGAGCGGAGTCCGCTCCGCCTTCTAATCTTTTGGTTCATTTGTTTCTTATGCACGAACCGGCAAGCGACACCAACCGCCCCTTTTAGGAGGGTGAACGGAATCGTCATGGAAGGGGTTGAGCGGCATGGATGCCGCGAGAGCCGCGATGGGCCAGGGATGGCCCTTCGCGGCGCGCCCCTGGAATGGCGATGGAGCGAACGAACCCGGAGCGAAGCGCAGGGCCGGATGCAGGGGCAAGCGTTTTTGGTTACTTTTTCCGCGACTGGAAAAAGTGACCCGCCCAGCAGGGCGGAACCACAGCGTCAGAAAAACTCTTACTACGATTCATTCTCCAGCGAACTCACCCGCACTCCACACTGAACCGCTCGCTTACTGATGTTATCCAGGAATCGATACACACCGTCCGGCTGCGTACGGAGAAGATTTCTTACGGCTCCCCCGTGGATTCGATTGGCATCCCCACACTCTTTGTCCCACAACGGCCTCTCGCCCACAGCCCCAATGTAGGCAAACTCGCTAGCCAGGACTAGGCCGACCGTCTGCGCCGGAGCATCGAAGATTGCGCCCACACGCTCCCAATCTTTGCCCTTTTTTGTTAGCCAGTTAAATAGGCCTTCTTCATCCAGTGTCTTGAACAGGCCGCGCTCCATTAGCGCCGTTTCGCCGAACAGTGCCTTCAGCCCTTCAAACAGCCTGGCCGCGATGAAACGATCAAGCGCCGTCTGCGCCTCGACCATGAAAGCGTACATCTCACGCTGATCCCTATCCTGCAGGCTCATGGCGTAACTATCGAGACTCATGACTTTTCTCCAAGACTTGGGTTTTTGCAGCCGCTCTAAAACGAGGCGGTATTCTTCAAAGGCGTTTCGTATGCCGCCGGCTGGCGCTTTTTCAGCGCAGCGTTCAGCCCACTGAGTTAGCGAAGGGAAATAAGGGTAGTGATGAAACGGGATCTCCGCACCCAACTGCAGCTCCGGAAGATCGGGATGAGGCTTAGGCTGACCAACTCCCTCCCAACGCAGCATGTCGTCAACAAGAGAGAACCCAATCATGCTGTCACTGCTCGGCCGGCTCCTCCGAGCGCTCAGATAGATCACAGCCAACCGGCCAGCTAGATTCTGCTCGCCGGCGCACAGCTTCTTCTGTACGCAACCGATATACCGGCTAATTTGGTGAGGCTGGTCCAGCGCATTGATCTTGTTTTCGATGATGAGCGCGTGCTCACCGTCGTGTATCAGGATATCGATACTGTCTTTTTCCCGAAGGACCATGGCGCGCTTGAGGTCGATGAAATCTCGAAGCCCTACTGGTAGCTTTTCGAGGAATAGCTTTAGAAATATGTTTCCCTGATAGTGCAGACCTTTCGGATTAAGCATTGAGCACAGGAAACGCGAGTGAAGCGTCACTTCGTTCGACGGCTTGAGCATCGATGCGATCAGGCTGTAATCATGCAGCCCATCCTGTTTACGCCGCTCGTTATCAGCCTGCAGGCTGCGGTATTTATCTAGACAGCGCTTCGCTACTTCATCCATGTCGCTACAGTTCTTTCGGCCGTGAATAAGAGCGCACTATAAAGTGCGGCGCAGACATTGCCATCATTTAGGCATCACGAAAAACTTGAGGTAGCGTCACCACGAGGCGAAGGCCCTGCAGTCTGCAGTTGCCTATAGCTGGGGCGGGCGAAACGGAAGGGGGGGGGACGTTAGTCCATCACCTCACACAACCCACCCGGCACCTTCATCACCCACTGCCTTACTGCGAGAACGGTTGGATCATCCCGACGGCTTCCGGGATATGCGAGATGAACGGCTTGCCTTCCATCTCCGGCCCAAACGGCTGCATCAGCCGCCCTGCCCTCACCCGTCCTCGATCTGCTGACAAGGGGACCCGAAGCACTCATGAGGGTTTGGAGAAGCAGGCGAAACCACGGATCGCCAGAATCGTGACTATTCTTTGGTCTCGACAGTCGCCGCCTCGTCAATCCGGGCCGCAGCAGTAAGAGGCAGCCCGAGGGATGGAAAGCGCGCATGGACAGCTGTGATCATCAGTGGAGGTAAAGCATGGCCGATAGCAGTGAAAGCCCGGCGGCAGGCGGGAACCTGATTGATACCGACTACCAGATTGGTCAGGACAATCTGGTCACGACCATCGGCCCCATAGAGGTCGACATCCATAACCCTGTTTTCGCTATCTCCGGGCTGATGACGATTGTGTTCGTCATCTTCACGCTGGCGTTCCCGGAACTCGCAACCGGCATATTCACCGCTGCGATGAGCTGGGTAACGGTCCGCTTCGACTGGCTTTTCATCCTGGCCTCCAACATCTTCCTGGTATTCGCGGTCGCTATCGCGCTCTCGCCCTATGGCAAGGTCAGGCTCGGTGGGCCTGATTCGAAACCGGACTTTTCGCTGTTGGCGTGGCTCTGCATGCTGTTTGCCGCCGGCATGGGCATCGGGCTGCTTTTCTGGAGCGTCGGTGAGCCGATGACGCACTTTGTAAGCTCGGTCGCGCCCGATGCTGGGAGCCCTGACAGCTGGGCACCGCTCGGGGGGTTGCCCGGCGATGTCGACGGCTCGGCCAGGCTCGGCCTTGCCGCCACGCTCTATCACTGGGGACTGCAGGCGTGGGCGATCTATGCGGTCGTGGGGCTCGCGCTGGCGCTCTTTGCCTTCAATAAAGGCCTGCCGCTGGCGATTAGATCTACGTTCTATCCCATCTTCAAAGAGCGGGTCTGGGGCTGGGTCGGCCATGCCATCGACATACTGGCGGTGCTGGCGACCCTCTTCGGTCTTGCGACCTCGCTTGGGCTTGGCGCCGAACAGATCAATGCTGGCCTGTTCTTTCTCTACGGCGTACCCGTGTCCGCCACGACCAAGATCGTGTTGATCACGCTGATTACGGGCATCGCGACCGTTTCTGTTCTGCGCGGGCTTGAGGGGGGCGTCAAGAAGGCTTCCGAGATCAACATGATCATGGCGTTCGTATTGCTGATCGCCGTGTGCGTATTTGGCCCAACTGGCGCAATCGTGGAGCGGGTCGCGGACTCTGTGGTCAGCTATTTCGCCTATCTACCGGCGCTGTCGCAGCCCTTCGGCCGTGAAGACGAGAACTACGCACAGGGCTGGTCCTCGTTCTACTGGGCATGGTGGGTATCATGGTCGCCCTTCGTGGGGATGTTCATTGCCCGGGTCAGCCGCGGCCGCACGGTGCGCGAGTTCATGATTTGCGTGCTGATCGTCCCGTCAGCCGTCTGCATTCTCTGGATGTCGATCTTTTCCGGTGTCGCGTTCGACCAGTACATCAATGACGGCTATCGCGCCGTGGCGGATGCGGCGCTGGAGGTCAAACTGTTCGCCATGTTCGACGTGATGCCATTCACTCAGGCGATGTCCCTGTTGGGCATCGTTCTGGTGGCGGTGTTCTTCATCACCTCATCGGACAGCGGCTCACTGGTCATCGATACCATCACGTCCGGCGGCAAGGACGACGGCCCCATCCCTCAGCGCGTGTTCTGGTGCATTTTCGAAGGTCTGGTCGCCATCGCCCTGCTGTTGGGCGGAGGCCTCAAGGCGTTGCAGTCCATGGTGGTCACGACCGGTTTCCCGTTCACCTTCGTGCTGCTGCTAATGTGCGTCAGCATCGTCATCGGCCTGCGGAGCGAGCTCAGGGTACCGCGCCCAACGGTCGTGAAGGCGCGATAACACCGCGTCGCGTCTTCCTCCGCCTCGTTGCCCGTTAGCGAGGTGGAAGGTGGGCAGCTAGCAAGTAGCCTGGAAGATACGCGTGGAAAAGGCTTCGCCGTATTCCACTCTACGGTCGAGCCTCGGGTAGCGCGGCTCGGCTTTGCCGGTATCAGCGCCCTACCTCACACAACCCACCCGGCACCTTCATCACCCACTCCCTCACCGCAAGAACGGTTGGATCATCCCGACGGCTCTCCGGATAAACCAGATGAAACGGCTTGCCCGCCATCTCCGGCCCAAACGGCTGCATCAACCGCCCTGCTTTCACTTCATCCTCGACCAACTGCCGGCTCATCAGCGCCACGCCTTGGGCACCGATGGCGGCGGAGATGGCGTGGGTTTCGTCGGAGAAGACCAGCCCGGCGCTGACGTCCAGGCTCGGCACCTTCGCGAGCTTTTGCCACGCGGCCCAATGAATCGGCGCCGAGGTGGCGCCCCGGGCATGAAAGTGGATCAGCGGGTGGTTGGGCAGGTCGACGGCGTCACGCAAGCCCAGCAGCGGGCTGCAGACCGGGACGAAGGTATTGTCGATCAGCTTCTCGGCCACCAGCCCGGGCCAGCGGCCGTCACCGTAGCGGATGGCCATATCCGCCGTAACGCCATCCAGCGCCACCGGCTCGTGCGAGGTATGGAAGCGCAGGTCGATATCGGGATGGGATTCGCGCAGCAGGCAGACCCAGGGCACCAGCCAGCGCACGGCGATGGCAGGGGTGGTGCTGAGGGTGATCGCCTGTCGGCAGGGTCCGGCACTGAGGCGGTCGACTGTGGCGCTGATGCTGTCGAACGCGGTCTCCAGCGTCTGTTGCAGCTCACGCCCCTGAGCGGTCAGCTCCAGCTGCCTGGGTTTGCGTAGGAACAGCGCCACGCCGAGGGATTCTTCAAGCGAGCGAATCTGGTGGCTGATGGCCGTAGCGGTAACGTTCAATTCCTCGGCAGCCTGCTTGGCGCTCTCATGGCGGGCGGCCGCTTCGAAGGCACGCAAAGCGGATAGCGAAGGTAACCAGCGGTGCGCCATGGCTGAATTTTCCTCATCTGTAACCGAAAGAAATGGTCGTTTGTCGCCCACAGAGGCTAAACCTAGTCTGGGTCTACCGCGAATGACAGATGAATTCAGTCACACAGGAGACCCACCATGACACACCTTCTGCACCTCGACGCCAGTGCCCGCCCCGGTTTTGCCGGCACGGATGAGCACGGTTCCCACAGCCGTCATCTCAGCCACCGCTTCGTAAGCCAATGGCTGGCCCATCGCTCGCAGGACAGCATGACCTATCGGGACATCGGCCAGAACCCGCCCTCCTTCATCAGCCACGACTGGATCGCCTCCTCCTTCACGCCTGAAGATCGTCGTGAAGCATGGATGAAGGAAACATTGGCCGAGAGCGACCGGCTGGTCGATGAGCTGATCGGGGCGGATGTACTGGTCATCGGGACGCCGTTTTACAACTTCGGCATGCCCGCCGCGCTCAAGGCGTGGGTCGACCTCATCGTGCGCCCGGGAAGGACGATTGAGATCGACGAAACCAAACTACCCGAACCCTACGTCCCGCTGCTGGCTGACCGGCCACGGCACGCGGTCATCCTCACCGCCCGCGGGGGCATCGGCTACGGTCCTGGTGGCGAGATGGCGCAGATGAACAATCTTGAGCCGAACCTGGTGACGGCGCTCAACTTCATCGGTATCACCCGCATCCATCAGATCGCGATTGAAGGGCAGGAAACCGGGGGCGAGGTGCTGGCGGCCTCAGTAGAGCAGGCGCAACGTGAGGTGGATGTGTTGGTTGCGGAACTGCAGGCGGCGCTTGCCAGGGCGCCGGTGAGCTCCCATCAGCAGAGGCAGGGCGAACCCGTCTAGCGACACAGCCGCCCCGTTCGCCCCGCGATGGACAGAAGCCAACGCCAGTCTCAGGCGTCGGGTGCGCTGTCTGGCGTGGTGAAGGGACGGCGGCTGGATACGAGCTTGCGTGCTGTATCCACGAAAGGCATCACGATCAGGCTGTAGAGCGTCAGGTAGCGGTGCGAGTCGCGTTCGGCGGTGCCGAATTCGATGCGTTCAGGCACGGGGCTGGTGACGTAGAGGGTGCCGAACATCCAGTCCCACAATGACAGGTTGGTGCTGAAGTTCTTGTGGAAATGCCGCGGCGCATCGCTGTGGTGAATCTGATGCTGGGCTGGGCTGTTGAAGATGTGCTCGAGGCGCGGTCCGAATGACAGCCACACATGACTGTGCCGCAGGTTCGAGGCCAGGCCGTTGAAGATGAATACCAGATAGGTCACGCCGAACAGGGTGTAGCGGCTGATCTCCCCGCCGCAGACATACCAGAACGCACCGGCATAGGCGCCGAGGAAGACCAGATCGACGAGCCTGCCGACTATTTTTTCCAGAAAATGGACGCGGCTCGCCGTCAGCGGAACCATCACCGGCGCCGAGTGATGGACCTTGTGAAACTCCCACAGCCAACTGCAGTGAAAGGCGCGATGAACCCAGTAGTGGGTGAAGTCGCTGATCAGGAATACGCCGAGCCCATACAGCAGCGCCAGCGACAGGTTGTGCCCGACCTGGGGCCGCTCGCCCCACAGGTTGGTGAAGAAGCTGATGTAGTCGCCCGAGCGGAGGATGTAAGGGTCGACCAGGCCCACGATGGGCACCACCAGCAATACCTTGATGACGCCACGCACGAAGTAATAGCGGTAATCGAGCAAGGCCGAACGGTGCAGGTGCACCCTATTCCCACCGATGAACTGCCAGAACGAGGGTGCGTCAGTCAGGCCGCGGCTCAATCGGAAGCGAAACAGGCCATAAGCGGTGGCGTAGGAGATGGCAAGAAACAGCACGCCAAGGCGGCCGTTCAGGTCGAAAACGCCGAGAAACTGCTCGATCAGCGGTTCGGCAAGGTAGTGATGGAGGGATTCAAGAACGCCCATGTCTGGCCGCCTCAAAAAAGAAGTCGCGGATTATAGGACCATGCGAAACGGCTCGTATATGCGAATCTTTATCAGCCGCAAAAACGGATAACTTCGCCTTCGAGGCGCTTGTGGGGAGAGATCTGACGGCGTGACATGCTCCGGCCAAAACGGCCGCTTACGGATCAGCTCCCACGCCGCGGGGCAAGCAATAGCAGCCGCTGAAGTCGCGAACTGCAGTGCGCCGGGGCGCTTCTGGGCAGGTGCTTGGCTAACAAAGCCGCCATCATGGCCGCAGCGTCCGGACGCGGCTTAGAGCGAGTCCGCGCCAGGGCAACGACAGGCGCCGGCAGCGGTAACGGAGGACCCACGATTGAACGATTCAGCGCGCGGCCTGCTTCTGGTAAGCAGCGGCATCGTCGTACTCAGTTTCGATGGCCTGTTGGTGCGCCTGGCACAGGCCGATGGCTGGAGCATCGTGTTCTGGCGGGGGCTGTTGATGTTTCTGGCGCTGGGTGCGTTCTCGCTGTCGGCCAAAAGTCGGGCAAGTCTCAAGGCGCAACCGCTGATCAGCGCCGCCTCGGCCTTGCTGTTGGCCTTTACTTCGATCTTTTTCGTGCTCGCGGTCATTCATACAACGGTGGCCAACGTGGTGGTCGTGCTCAGCACGGCGCCCCTGTTCGCCGCCCTGTTCACACGCTTTTTCCTGGGCGAGTCGGTGGCGTTGCACACCTGGCTGGCCATCGGCGTGGCGGCGCTGGGGATCATGGTGGTCTTCGCCGGAGCCTTCACCCCCACCGATCTGGCTGGCAACGGTTATGCGCTGTTGTCCTCGGCAGCGGTGGGCGCCAATCTCACCCTGCTGCGCCGCCACCCCGCCATCGAAAGGATGCCCCTCATCGCGCTCGGCGGCCTGGCGGCTGCGCTGATTGCCTGGCCCAAGGCCGAACCGTTGGGCCTGGAGATGACAAGCTACTGGGCACTGGCAATCATGGGCCTGATCCAGATGCCGCTGGCCACGTTGTTGATCAATAACGCAACCCGCTATCTGCCCTCTGCGGAAGTCGCGCTCTTCTATCTATTGGAAAGCGTGCTGGGGTCGCTGTGGGCCTGGTATTTCCTGAACGAGACACCCGCAACTTCAACGCTTTATGGCGGCGCGCTGGTCATTGCGACACTGGTGGTTCACGCCGGATTGAGTCTGCGTCGGCGCCCCGCATCGCACGGACCGTCCGGCCCCGGTGCGAAACCCTGTCTGGTGGCGGACAAGTAAACCGCAAGGGAGACGCCATGCGCGCCGGAAGCCTCCGTTAAGTCGCTGCGGCCGCGGATCAGCCGCGAGATAAGCGCCGAAGCGCGTCAGGCTTAACAGCGAAGGCAGCGAGTGGACACTTCACAGACCGGTACCGCCCCTGGCGAACTGCCAACGGCGCTTGGCCGATCGCCCGTGAGGTGACGTACATCGAAACACCCGGTGTCCCTGTAAGCCCCGTCCTTGCGCCATAAAGTGCATTGGTCGGAAAGATACGGGGCAACCTCAAGGCTTGACAGACCCGTGCCGATAACGTCTTGCCGGCCGCGACTCGCCAGCGATCGATTCGATTGAGGAATCGGGCGCTTCGCGGCCGCGAAGCGCACTGGATTGCGCGAGGGTTCCCCGCAGAACGAAGCGCAGGTCGGCGTGGACGTCTTGATGAACTGGCCAGAGGCCGTTGAACAATGAAAATAAAACACAAACTGCTAGCAAGCTTTCTGGTCGCGACGCTTGTTCCCGTCCTTGTCGTGGCCCTGTTCACCATCCGCAACGTAACCGAGGAGGCCAAGGTCCAGTTTCAGGAAAGCAGCAGCCTGGATGTTCAGCTGGTGAACAACACCTTTGTGACCCTGTTCGATTCGGTCAGCCATACCGTGTCGGCGATGGCCGACTTTGCCGCCGTCAAGGATACCGAGGCTGGCGAGCTGACCACCTACTTCGGGGCGCCCGGCAAACCCGGCGCCACCGCCACGGCCAATGGGGGCCGCGAGAAACAAATCTTCGATTACTTCTCGGGTATCGGTAACAACAACCCGAACTTCGGTTACGTCTACATGGGCGATGCCCAGGGCGGTTACGTGGAGTGGCCGGGTACCGGAGATTACGGCGATTGGGACCCGCGCGGGCGCCCCTGGTTTACCCTGGGCAAAGACGCCAATTTCCAGCTGACGCGCCTGGATGGCTATTACTGGGAACCGGACGACGCGGTCTACGTGTCGGTGATCAAAGCCTTCAAGGACCAGGCCGGCAACTTCGCCGGGGTGGTGGCGACTGACGTGTCGCTCAAGGCGCTGACCGACATGGTCCAGAAAACCCGCTTCGGCGAGACCGGTTTCTTCATGCTGGTCGAGAACAGCGGAACCTTGCTGGTTGACGGCCACCAACCCGAAAACAACTTCAAGAAGCTCAGCGAGCTGCCGGGCGATTACGTCGCGAACATCGCAAACACAGAGAACGGCCTGATCGAGGTAAACATCGATGGCGTCGACTATCTGGCCAACGTCTTCACCTCGCCGACTCTGGGCTGGAAGTTTGTCGGCTTCATGCAGGTCGACGAAATCCTGGCTGGCGCACACAGGCTGGCGTGGATGACGCTGGTCGCCTGCGCAGTGCTGGTGGTGCTGTTCGGTATCGCCGGGGTCATATTTGCCAACCGCATCGTCACCCCGATCAATCTGGTCAAGGACGGGCTGCGCACGATTGCCCAGGGCGAGGGTGACCTGACCCATCGCCTCCCCGTGCTGGCCCGGGATGAAACCGGCGAACTGGCCAAGTGGTTCAACCAGTTCATCGAGTCGACGCAGTCGATGATCACCGTCATCAAGGACAACGCCGTCAGCATCGACAGCGTCTCTAGCCAGACCAACGAGCGCACCACCGCCATGTCGGACAGTTTGCAGCGCCAGTCGAGTGCTGTGGAGCAGATCGTCACCGCTGTCACCGAGATGGCCTCGGCGGCCAACGAGGTGGCGCACAACTGCGTCAGGACGGCAGAAGTCTCCGCACAGGGTCTGGAAGCGACGCGCGTTGGCAAGGAGGTGATCGCCCGCAGTACCGCCGGGGTGAACGATCTTGGCGCCAGCATCCAGGGTTCGAGCAAGGTGATTCGAGAACTCGAACGCGAAACGGTGAGCATCAACACCATCCTGTCGAGCATCCAGCAGATCGCCGAACAGACCAACCTGCTGGCGCTCAACGCGGCCATCGAAGCGGCACGTGCTGGCGAACAAGGACGCGGCTTCGCCGTGGTGGCCGATGAGGTACGCAATCTGGCCAGGCGCACCCAGGATTCAACCGGCGAGATCAACAAGATCCTCAACCTTCTGGTCAGCCGCATCAGCGAGGTGACCGCGAGCATGGATCGCAGCCTGACCGAATCGAGCAAGGCCATCGAGCTGTCCGGTGAGGTCCTGGGAGCGTTCGAAGAGATCGAGAATGCCGTCCAGATGATCCGTGACATGACCACCCAGGTCGCCACTGCCACCGAGGAACAGCATCTGGTTACCGAGGACATCAACCGCAACGTGGTGGCCATCAGCGACGCGGTTGCCCAGGTGTCGAGCCAGGCTTCGGAAGTCGAAAGCTACTCTCAGGAGCAGCGGCAACTCAGCAGCGCGCTCCGGCAGCTGGTCGGGCGCTTCCGCACGCAGTAACGTTTGCAGCGGCCAGCCCTTCGGGGCTGCCCCGCTCGGCTGAGACTGGGTTAAGCGTTGGCGGACGACGACCGCGTGCTCAACGACGCTCCATGCGCTGATGGGCATCCCGGCGTCGACCCCAGACAATTGACCAAGGCAGCAGCGCCCTATGGTAAGCGCCCGATCACGTCTTAACCGGAGCGCCCATGTCCAACCCACCGATCACCGTACTGCGCGATACCCAGCCCATGCCTGTCGTCGATGCCTGCAAATGGGAGCGAATCGAAGGCGAACCGCACACCGTCAACCTCAACGCCTACACCTCCGATGACGGCAGCAAGATCATGGGGACCTGGATCTGCACGCCCGGCAAATGGCGCGTGGAATACGTCAAATGGGAGTACTGCCACTTCCAGGAAGGCTACTGCATCATCACGCCTGACGGCATGGCGCCCCTCCACCTCAAGGCGGGTGACATCTTCGTGGTGGAACCCGGCATGACCGGCACCTGGGAAGTCGTCGAGACCGTCCGCAAGTACTTCGTGTTTGCCTGAATGGTAATGCGCAGGACGCGCGTCGAATCGGTGCTACGGCAAGCGTCGGCCGAACAGCTGAGCCGTCCGCCAGTTACACGATAGGCAGGCCAGCACTGGACCGCCGGAAGGATCATACGAAGCCGCTCGCCACGGGCAACCGTTATGGCCGCCCGCTCTGCGTCGCGGTGCATGAAAGCGTCGGCGGCGCCCAGAGGCGCCGCCGCGAGGCTCAAGCGGAAAGCTTCTGGCTGAAATTATCGGCCGGTTTGCCGATATCGAGCCGATCCGCGTTCATCACCTTGTCCCAGGCTTTGACGAAGTCCTGGACGAACTTCTCGTTGCCGTCTGCCATGCCGTAGACCTCGGCTTGGGCACGCAGCTCCGATTGCGCACCGAAGATCAGGTCTACACGGGTGGCGGTCCAGGTGGGCTGGCGGGTCTTGCGGTCGAGCCCTTGATAGCGGTTCTTGTGCTCGGTCGCGACCCACTCGTTCTGCATGCTCAGCAGGTTGACGAAGAAGTCGTTCGACAAGGTGCCCACGCGCTTGGTGAAGACGCCGTCCTGGCCGCCGTCCGCGTTGGTGCCCAGCACGCGCATACCACCCACCAGCACGGTCATTTCCGGCGCGCTGAGCCGAAGCAGATGCGCCTTGTCGACCAGCGCTTCCTCGGGCGCCATGAAGTGCGACTCGTGGTAGTAATTGCGGAACCCATCAGCGACCGGCCGCAGCGCCTCGAAGGATTGCACATCGGTCCACTCTTCCTCGGCGTCCATCCGGCCCGGTGTAAACGGCACGGTGACGTTCACCCCACCCTCCTGTGCCGCTTTTTCAATCGCGGCACAGCCGGCCAGGACGATCAGGTCGGCCATGGAGACCTTCTTGCCGCCGGTGGCCGAGGCGTTGAATTCAGTCTGGATCTCGGTCAGTTTTTCCAGCACGCGAGCCAGCAGCGCCGGATTGTTGGTTTCCCAATCCTTCTGCGGCGCGAAGCGAATGCGTGCACCGTTGGCACCGCCGCGCTTGTCCGAACCGCGATAGGTCGAAGCCGAAGCCCAGGCCACTGACACCAACTCGGACACGGAAAAGCCCATGCCCAGAATCTTCTGCTTCAACGCGGAGATATCAGCCTCATCGATCAACGGATGGTCGCACTCGGGGATCGGGTCCTGCCAGATCTGCGTTTCCTGCGGCACCAGCGGCCCGAGGTAACGACCAACAGGCCCCATGTCGCGGTGGGTCAGCTTGAACCAGGCTTTCGCGAACGCATCCGCGAACTCGTCCGGGTTCTCCAGGAAGCGCCGTGAGATCGGTTCGTAGATCGGATCGAAGCGCAGCGCCAGGTCAGAAGTGAGCATGGTCGGCTTGCGCTTCTTGCCTGGATCGAACGGATCCGGCATGACCTCCGGCGCGTCCTTGGCGACCCATTGGTGCGCTCCGGCCGGGCTCTTGGTCAGCTCCCACTCGAAGTTGAACAGGTTTTCGAAGAAGTAGTTGGACCACTGGGTCGGCGTCTGGCTCCAGATGACTTCGAGGCCGGAGGTGATGGCGTCCGCGCCCGCTCCGGTCTGGAACCGGCTGCGCCAGCCCAGGCCTTGATCTTCGATCACGGCGCCTTCCGGGTCAGGGCCCAGCAGCGAGGGATCGCCTGCACCGTGGGTCTTGCCGAAGGTGTGGCCACCGGCGATCAGCGCAACGGTTTCGTAGTCATCCATCGCCATGCGGGCGAAGGTTTCACGAATGTCGATGGCGGAAGCTTTCGGGTCCGGGTTGCCGTTCGGGCCTTCCGGATTCACGTAGATCAGACCCATCTGCACGGCGCCGAGGCCGGGGTGCAGCTGGCGTTCGCCACTGTAGCGCTCATCACCCAGCCAGGTGCCTTCAGGGCCCCAGAACAGTTCTTCCGGTTCCCAGGTATCGGCACGCCCGCCAGCAAAGCCAAAGGTTTTGAAGCCCATGGACTCCAGCGCCACGTTGCCGGTGAGCACATAGAGGTCGGCCCACGAGAGGTTGCGCCCGTATTTCTGCTTGATCGGCCACAGCAGACGGCGGGCCTTGTCCAGCGAGGCGTTGTCCGGCCAGCTGTTAAGTGGAGCGAAGCGCTGCTGACCGCCGCCGGCACCGCCGCGGCCATCGGTGATGCGGTAGGTCCCGGCGCTGTGCCAGGCGAGCCGGATGAACAGGCCGCCGTAGTGGCCGAAGTCGGCCGGCCACCAGTCCTGGGAGTCGGTCATCAGGGCGTGCAAGTCGGCGATGACCGCGTCGAGATCAAGGGATTCAAACGCAGCGGCGTAGTCGAAATCACCGCCGTAGGGATTGGAGCGCGGCGAGTGCTGGTTGAGTGAAGTGAGGCTCAGCGCCTCGGGCCACCAGTCTTTATTACTCGGACGCTTGCGCGGTGCACCCGCGCCGTGGCCGAACGGGCATCCACCGCCCGCGTTTTCTCCAGTTTCAGCGTTCATATTCTGCTCCTTAGGGTTATGGTTGACGCGTTGACGCGCCGCTGAATAGAACTTAGCACTCGGCCCGAGACTGCCTGAGCTCCCCATCTAGCGGCAGTTTGTCGCCAACGTCGTCAAATCTTCGCTAAAAATTCGCCATAAAGCAGTTTTCCGTACGCCAAAGGCATGCAAAGCGCTGAACAGCAAATTTGCCTATCGCCACGATAGGCTCACCCTCTCCTAGCGCGTGTAAGCGGGAAGTCTTCTTCTGCGTCGCTCGCGTTGAACGCCCGGTACAATGCAGCGATTGACCCACTTGGAGCCCTGCCGATGTTCACCCTCGCCCACCTGGATACCCCACCGCCGGAATCGATGGAGAGCCAGCTGTTGCAGATGGTGGTGGACTATCTCAGCGACGTCAGCCCTGTGTCACTTGCGCCCAGCAACCCGCTGTATCAGCTGTATCAGTACGTTGTGGGTTTCGAAGTGCATCGCTACCTGGACAGCATGGACGGCGCACAGAACGGCAAGCCGGAGCTGATCATGGCGCTGGACGCCGAAGACCCGGCACGCCTGCTCGGTTTTGCCCTGTATCTGCCGTACGTGGACGATCCCGACGCCTGTGCGCTGCTCTATCTGGCGGTGCAGGCCAGCCATCGCCGGCAGGGCATCGGGCGCGCCATGGTCGAAGCGATGCTGGCGCGTTATCCGCATGGGGAAGTGGCGTGCGTGGCCAGCAAGGTGCCGTATTTTCAATCGCTGGGCTTTCAGCCATTGGCGGCTCGCGGCCCTCAGGTCGTCATGAACACCCGAAGCCAGGCGTCCAGCGGCCTGGTGGCAGTGCAGGACCTGGAGCCCATCTTCAAGTCACAGGAAGTTCGCCAGATCCATGGCTACCTGGTCAAACAACACGGCGCGCAAGCCATGAGCGACGCGGAGAAAAGCCGCGATCAACTACTCGATGAGCTGGCTCAACAGGCACTTCATCTGACGCAGACATCCTCGACGGCCAATCGGCTGCATTGATTTGTTTGCGCGTACAGACCCACGTGCCGTTCGGCCGTTTGCTTTCCATCCGATGCCTGACAGGTGCTTCTTAGAGGCGAGGAAACAATTCGGCCGCGGTCGCTGTGCATCCCTTCGCTGACCGGTTCACCGCCTATCCGACTATCCGATCTCTCTGGCAAAACGTGATCCACAGCACCAAATCGATTTGCAAGCCTTGTCCGTATAAGTTCCAAGGTTAATGTGCGCGTGCTGGCAATTTAATAGCTACCCAGCTTCAGCCTTACACTCAGGAACGAGTACATATGTTCAAGCACTTCATGATGAGCGCCGCAGCGCTGAGCTTCGCCGTACTGACCGGCTGCGCGTCGGTACCGATGGAATCTCCTGAGAAGGACTAGGCGTTCAAATCCTTCCCAGCACCACCGAAAGATCAGGCCGGTCTGTATATATTCCGCGACTCGATGCTCGGAGCCGCGCTCAAGAAGTCGGTGAAGATAGACGGGGAAGTCATCGGCGAAACCGCAGCAAACACTTACTTCTACCGCCTCGTCTCGCCGGGCCCGCACACGCTTGCCACCGAATCGGAATTCAGTGATAACCTGCTGGAGCTGAACGCACAAGGCGGCAAAAACCACTATGTTCGTCAGTCAATCAAAATGGGCGTGTTCGTCGGCGGTGCCAAGCTGACCGAAGTAGCTGAAAGCGAAGGCCAGAAAGCCGTAGCGAATACCGAACTCGCTCGCTGATAGCCCCTATCAACGGTCCGCTGCTGATCCAGTTTTCGACTTAAACAATCGATGAAAGCAGATGTAAAAGGCCCCGCAAATGCGGGGCTTTTTATTGTGTATATACAAGCATTGCGCGTTCCCAAAACGAGATGGACAGTTCTACCGTTGCAAAGCCTGACTTGGGTGCTAAACGGTAAAACCTCGCGTCAACGCCAAGCTCGTTAAGTCTTCACACAAGCAAAGATTGCGTTCCCGGACGTCCCGTTCCAGGGCAGGATCTTTTCGTAATCGTGCTCAAGGACGTGGACCTCGAAGTACGGTCGCAACAGCTCGCTCAATTCGGCGAAACTCAGTGCCACCATGGGATGTTCGTCGTTCCATCGCTGACTGTGCCCTGCTGTCTGTTTTTGAATTCGCAGCCTCAACAGTTGCTGATCACCCGTGCCCGGGTAGTACCAGCCAGAGCTGAAGTTGAATATGCCATCGGGGTGGCTCGCGTCGTGCGATACGAATGAATCATTGTCGATGGCATGTTTGTCGACAGCGTTGAAGCAGAACAGGCCACCGGTCGCCAATGCATCGTGCACGCTGGCGATGCAGGCCTTCAATCGTGCGACTTGGCCGCTGTAGTGGATGGAATACAGGAAGCAGGTGATCAGATCGACCGGCTGGCTGACTGCGAAGCCACACATGTCCTGCCGGGAGAAGCGAGCTTCCGGACAGCGTATAGCTGCCCTGTCCAGCATCGGCTGGTTGATGTCGAGCCCGGCGCTTTCAAATCCCGCGTCGATGAAATACCGCACATGAGGACCGGTGCCACAGGCGAGATCCAGGTGCCGGCTGCCGCCATTGCCGAGCAGCTTTTGCAGGCGCTGGATGCAGTGGCTTTGCGCACGGTAGTCGATATCAGCGCACATGAGATCGTAGTAATCCGACAGGTCGGTATAGATGGCGGTGCCGGGCATGATGACCTGAATGAGGTAGGCGTGGAGCGTTGGCGGGCGCGCATCATATCGCCAGTTGGAACCGGCGTCGCGCCGGGCGTGACGCTGTCGATGACGGCACCGAGCGCTATGAAGACGTTAGCCCAGCGAGCTTCAACAAATGTCGACAGCTGGCCTCTCCCCGTAGCCGCTTGTAAGCATCCGAAACACCGCTGATGCAAAACCGCAGATTCCTCATCGACGCTTGGTGGGCGCGCAAGCGGTCGAACAATGCCCGCATGCAAGATGAAACGACCGGCGGGTAGATCGAAGAGTTTTTCAAGGAACTCCCAAGTCCACCGCACGCCCAAACTTGTAAGCGAGCTGGATAGTTTCAAGCGAAATGCAGTTCGTTTCCCCGAAATCGCAAGCGGAGGAGACATAGATGAACTTCAAGCAATCGACTTCCCTATCGGCAGCAGTATTGGCCGCATCCCTCGCCATGGGGCTGCCCACCGCGGCGGTCGCCCAGCAGGCGAACCAGACGGCTCAAGCAGGCCAAAAGGCCGGCGCTGGTATGCAAACCATCTCCGTCGGTCATAACGTGGTAGATGCGGTGGATGATGTCCGCGAAACCGCGGTTGACTTCGTTGGCGCGCTGCTTATGGCAGAAGAGGGTCTGGGCCTGGGCAACTGGGAGCAGCAGGAAAAGCGGCTTTCGAAAATCGAAGAACAGCTACAGCAGATGGAAACTGTGCTGGACGAAAAAGCGGAAGCCACGGACCAGGAATGGCTGGACTGGATGGGTGGCCCAGAGTACAGCGTGACGGTCACCAAGCAGGTCAAGAGCCTGGGCGCTCACCTTGAGCAGGTCTCCAGCATTCTCGCTGAGAACTGGCAAACCAAGGGCATTCAGGTGCTGACCGGCAATAACGTGTTGGAGCAGCTGCGCGACCTGCGCGAGACCACCAGTGATCTGCTCAACTCCATGGAGCGAGCGGGTAATAACTATGGCTGGACAGCCGATCCGAAGCAGTTCAAGCAGGCGCGAGATCGCCTGGAGAAGCTGTCGAAGGACATTGATCAACCTCTGATGATGTCCGATGCCGATTGGCGCAGCTATCTTGAGTCCGACCGTTTCCACGTGGTCATCCACGACAACGTGTCGACCTTGGCCGACATCCTGCAGAACCTGACCACGCCAACCAAGGGCTAATCAGCCTCTTGATCATCGGGGCCGCGGCGGTATCTTCGGGTACTGCTGCGGCTCTGATTCGACTCAAGCGTGCGTAGGCACAGCTGCTCCATGCACTCAGCCCACTCGGTCATTCGATCCGCTTCGAGCTGCACCAGCATCGCGTAACGACGCCCGCCCCACAGCGAAAGATGAAGCGCTTCCAGGGCCGCAGCCGAAGGGCGCAGCGGCAGGTCGGTCGCGGCGTCAATGACTCGGTGCCAGGCGCCCAATAAGTCCTCATAAACCCGGCGCTGATGCTTGGGCTCGGCGACCAGCGTTTCCAGTTCGAGCATGTCCGGGTGAAACCAGGGCAGCTGTGGTTCGACGCCGGCCAGCGTACGTACCAGCCGCCCAATTCGCTCGGGCCAGGCAAGCGCCATGGGCGCTACCGCTTGCGCGTCGATGGTATCAAGCATCTGCTCAACGCAATAGCGCACATAGCCCGAGTGCAACGCGTGCTTGCTGGGGAAGTAGTCGTACAGGGTTCCAATGGCCACGCCGGCTTCCAGAGCGACCGCGCGGGTCGTCAATCGAGACCAGCCATCGCGCTGCCATATCCGAACATAGCTGTCGAAAATCGCCTGAACGGTGACCTTGGCCCGCTCCTGGGTAGGCCGTTTGAGCGGCTTGGCGCTCGGCGATGGTGTCTTCATGGAATCCGAACCCGGCGGTTAAACGAAAGGGCTACAGTCAATGCCGTCCATTTACGAAGCCAAGGTGCCATTGATGAGCGTCATTCGCCAGTTGCAAAACAACAAGAAAGACATGGAGCAGAGCCGCATACAGACCGAGCCGATGCCGGAGCTGAAACCCGGCGAAGCCCTGCTGCGGATCAGCCGACTGGCGCTGACCACCAATAACGTCACCTATGCAGCCTTTGGCGAAACCCCTCACCTGCGCTACTGGGACTTCTTTCCGACTGGCGATGCCGAGTGGTTTCACATGCCGGCCTGGGGCTTCGCCGAGGTCGTGGAGAGCACTGTCGATGGCCTGGCAAAGGGCGAGCGCTTCTATGGTTTTTGGCCAATCGCCAGCCATCTGGTCATGCAGCCGGTGCGGGTCACTGATCGGGGCTTCTATGACGGCGCCGAACACCGGCTCGAACTGACCTCTGCTTACAATCAGTACCAGCGCATCAGCAGCGACGACGCCTATCGCGCTGAGAGCGAGAACTACCAGATGCTGTTGCGCCCGCTGTTCATCACCTCGTTCATGCTGGCCGACTTCCTCGACGACAACGCCTTTTTTGGTGCGCGTCAGATCGTGATGTCCAGCGCCTCGAGCAAGACCGCGTATGGCACCGCGTTCTGCCTGCAGGACAACCCGGTCGTGCAAGTCATTGGCCTGACATCCTCGGGCAATACCCGCTTCGTGCAGCAGCTGGGCTGCTATCGCCAAGCCGTTGGCTACGACCAGCTCGCTTCGCTGGACCCCGGCGTGCCCACCCTCTACGTCGACTTTTCCGGCAGCGCCAGTCTTCGCCAGCAGATCCATAGCCATTTCAAAGACGCCCTGGTGTACGACTGCTACGCCGGCTCAGCCCAGAACCATGAATACAGCGAGCCTGATCAGGCGCTGACCGGGCCGCAACCACAGCCCTATTTCGCGCCCTACCAGATCAAGAAGCGCAACGCTGATTGGGGCGCCGCCGAGGTAACCCGTCGCTTCAACGAGGCGCAACTGGCCTTCATCGCCCGGGTAAGCGATGCGCAGCAGCCCTGGATGCAGGTCAACGAACACGCCGGTCTCGAAGCCGCACAAACGCTGGCCGAAGCCCTGATCAAAGGCGATATCAACCCGTTGGAAGGCCACGCTGTGGTCCTCGACTGAGCACATCCGGCTAGCGTGATGCCACGCCAGCCGGATGCAGCACGCTGCTGCGGCTGGCGAATCCCGAGCCACTCGCAGCGTCACTGTCGAACTCATACCAGGGATCGACGATGACCGGCGACGAGATCAGCAATACGTACCAAGGCAACATCGCTTGTTTGAACTGCTTGAGAGCCCGTACACCTGTCCGATAGATGCACGAGCGCGGGGTTACAGTCGGTTGTCGTGCAAGCCGGCGTAAAGGCGGGTCATTTCGTTGAGCTGACGAAACATTGACTCAGCATTCACGGCGACGATGGTGGGCACGAACTGCTTGGAGGTGAAGGCCTTGCTCGCGAACTTCCAACGGGCGTCGGTCTTGCGCAGGGCTTCAGCGATTTCCTGGTTAGGTGCGTCGCTGGCTTGCAGCTCGGCCATGATGGCGCCGAACTCCTCCACCGAAGCAGCAAAGTCTTTTTCCAGGGCCGGGTCCTGCACTCCCCAGGCACGGGCCATGTAGAACATGGCGGTGCGCTGCGTCAGTACGCGGTTCCAGCCACTGCGGTTGATTGAATGCGAGGCCACGTCGCCATTGTGTTGTTCGAACAGGTCGGTGACTTGCTGCGTCTGGCGAACCAGCTCTTCGGCCTTCGCCAGTACGAGCGGAGCCTGGGCCTTGTCCGGCGTACTGGCCGCCAGAGCGCGGTAATCGGCCCAGGTGCGCTCCACGTCGTTCAACGCAACGCGAATGGCGTCACTCGGCGCAGCCGCCTTGAGCTGGGCATGGTGATCTTCGAACAAGGCCAGGCTTGCGGCACGTTGTTTAGTGGCTTCGTCCACTTTCACGCCGGCTCCGATCATGAGGTAATCCTTGGCCACGATCTGCCCTAGGCTGCGCTGCAGACCGGCCATGTTCATGATTTCCAAAGGTGCTATATCCGCCCAGCACGTCGCACTCAGCAGACTGCAACCCAATAGCAGCGCGCGCAGAGATTTCTTGATCAACACGGTAAATCCTTTCTGGCTTTGAAGATGAGCGCAGGCCGCATCTGCGACCAGCGTCTGAGCCCGCCGCAAACAATCGCGTTGATGCACCGCTCAGAGCGCTATTGGATTCGCGCTACCTTTCTCTAACCTTGCAAAGGTCAAAAGCGGCGGCGTGGAGTGATGGAAGTGTGACGCGATGCACCATAAAACAAAGCGCGAGAAGCAAGCAGCCAAAGCTACCATCCCGTTGCACCCCCAAAATGCCCATTCCTGACGTCCACCTGCGGGCTTGGGTGAATTGATCCAAAGGCTGTTTCAATGAAAGCACTACGCAGGCTTTTACAATTAATCATCTTGGGTGCGGGAGGGATTACGCTTGCAGCGCTCATGTCAAACCCAACGGCCCGATTCTCTGACATCGCCGTTTTCTTGGGATTCGTAACCTTTCTACTCGCCTTGACCATGGTGCTGAAAGGGCATACCGAAAAACGGTTAAATTCAGATTGCGAGCCCAGCCTGAGACCAATAGGGATGGTCTTGATCCTACTGGGTGCATTTGGCATGTTTTATGGGATGGGCTTTCTTGCTGACAGGCAATCACTGCCGGACGGAAGCGGCCGATGCGGATCTATTTGCGGTCTCATTCTTCTCGCTACTCAATTGTTTGGTGAGTCAGTCGCACGATTTGCGGCGTTTTGCCTCTGGGCAGGGCTGGGCCTGTTTTTTTGTTTTATCGGTTTCCAGATGGCGAAAACAAAACCCGCCTGAGGATACGCATGAGTTCACTTACTCCCCCCGCCTGCGCGACGTACGTCTCGGCTGCAGCTGGTCCAGCGCACCTGAGTTCTGCCTCGCCCAGTCGTAGATCATCTCGATGGGTTGGACCATAAGCTTGCCCAGTGGCGAGAGTGCATAGCTCACGGCAGGCGGTACTGTATCGAGCGTATGTCGTTCGATCAGCCCGCTGCCCTCCAGCTCACGCAGCGTCTGGATCAGCATTTTCTTGGATATACCCGGCAGGCTTCGATGCAACGCGCCGCTGCGCGCGGTGCCGTCGTGACGGGCATGCAGGGTGTGCAGAATCATGCTGGTCCACTTGGTCGAGAAGATCTCGAGCACGCGTCTTGGGGCGCAGTCTTCGCGCCATTGTCCTTCGTCAGAGCCGGGTTGCATGGGGGATGGTTACCATTTGGTGCCGACTTGGATCGGCATTTTCGAGTGGGTAAGGTGCAGGCCTGTTTCGTTTTTGGGGTCTGAAGATGACAAATCAAGCACTGGTGGTCGGCGCGAGTGGAATCGTGGGTAGCGCGGTGTCTAGCCTGCTGGCCAAAGAAGGCTGGGCGGTCGCCGGGCTCGCGCGTCGGCCGAGTCAGGAATCCGGGGTTACTCCGATCAGTGCAGACCTGCTGGACCCGACGGCCCTGTCTTCGGCGCTGGCCGACGTTTCGCCCACTCACCTCTTTCTGACCACCTGGGCTCGCCAGGCCACCGAGGCGGAGAACATACGCGTGAATGCGCAGATGATTCGAAACGTACTCGAAGCCGTCCGCAGCTCCCACTCGGTTCGCCACGTCGCGCTAGTCACCGGCCTCAAGCACTACCTTGGCCCGTTTGAAGCCTACGGCAAAGGCTCGCTGCCGCAGACGCCGTTTCGTGAAGAACAAGGGCGGCTCGACGTCGAGAATTTCTACTACGCCCAGGAAGACGAGGTATTTGCCGCAGCAAAGCGTGACGGCTTCAGTTGGAGCGTTCACCGCCCCCACACCGTCACCGGAATCGCAGTCGGCAACGCAATGAACATGGCAACGACGCTGGCCGTGTACGCCTCGATCTGCCGTCAGACCGGTCGGCCCTTCCGCTTTCCGGGCTCGGAAGTCCAGTGGAACAGCCTGACCGACATGACGGATGCAGGCCAGCTGGCCCGGCACCTGCACTGGGCTTCGACTACACCGGCCGCCGCCAACCGGGCCTTCAACATCGTCAACGGTGACGTGTTCCGCTGGAAGTGGATGTGGTCTCGCATTGCCGAGTGGTTTGGCATCGAAGCGGCGCCATTCGATGGCCAGCCCGCTCCGCTGGAACAACAGATGGCGGGCGATGCGCCGATATGGGCTGAGATGGCTAAACAGTTCGAACTGGCCGAGGCGGACATAGGCAAATTGATTTCGCCGTGGCACACCGATGCCGACCTGGGTCGGCCTATCGAGGTGGTGACAGACATGTCGAAGAGTCGAAAGCTTGGCTTTCTGGATTACCAGGCGAGTGACGATGCGTTCTACGAGGTTTTTGCCAAACTGCGTGCGAGCAAGCTCATTCCCTGATCGCGACAAGGCAACCGGCTGGAGACGAGACTGTCCCGTATACTCGCGCGTTTTCCGCGCGAGTCTTTTCCAGTGAGCAACAAACGTTACGCCTGCATCGGCTTGAGCAATCCGAAGTCGCCTTCCAATGTCGGCGCAATCATGCGGGCAGCAGGCTGCTATGGCGCGGCGTCGGTGTTCTACACCGGCACTCGCTACGACCGAGCCAAGGATTTCATCACTGACACCAAGAAAGTCCATCAGGACATTCCGCTGATCAACATCGATGATCTGCGCAAGATCCTGCCGCTCGGCTGCGTGCCGGTCGCCGTGGAATTGGTCGAAGGTGCGCGAGCCCTTCCTGAATACACCCATCCGGATCGCGCGCTGTACATCTTCGGCGCAGAAGATGGGTCACTGAGCAAAGAGATCCGTGACTGGTGCGAGGACGTGATCTATATCCCCACCAACGGTTGCATGAACCTCGCTGCAACGGTCAACGTGGTGCTCTACGACCGCTTGGCCAAGGGCAACAACACCCGCTCCGGCCCCGGTTTTGGAGCGGCGCCTAAACCCTGTTGATCCGCTGCCGAAGATTCACTCCCAGATAGAGAAGCCCGCACTCGCTTGGCGTTTCAGGAGATATCGATCTGATACCGAAACCCCTCGGCCGCGGCACGGGTGAGGCGGTATTCCAACGGTGATCGGTCGTAGCCCAAGGCGATGCGCTCGATGGTGACGACCGGGGCGCCCTCTTCGATCGAAAGGGTTGCAGCCATGTCGCCGTCGGCCGCGCCAACGGTGAGGGTTTCCTTAGCCGAGGCTATGCACTGGCCACATTGCCGCTCGTAGAACGGATAGAGCAGCTCTCCAAAGTCCTCGGGGTCGACATCCATCAGCGCACCGAAACGATTGGCCGGAAGCCAGATATCTTCGTGAAACAGCGTGCGGCCTTCGATCATGCGCAGGCGCTCCATGTGCACGACCTGCTCGCCCTTGCCCAATTCCAAAGCGTTGGTGACCCCCTGCGACGGCTTTTGCAGCGTCTTGGAGAGGATGCGGCTGGTGGGGATTTCCCGTCCGCCACTGGCATCTACCTGACGAAAGAAGCGCGCCAGCGAGGCATCGAAGTTCGGGCGGCGCACGAAGGTGCCACGGCCTTGACTGCGCAACAGCAGCCCCTCGTTGACCAGCGTATCCACCGCCTTGCGCACCGTGCCGATGGCTACGCCGTAATGCCGGGTCAGCTCAGCTTCGGTGGGAATGGGTGCGCCGGGCGTCCATTCCCCAGCTGCGATCTTGGCCAGCATTTCTTCTCTCAGGCGCTGATAGAGCGGCAGGCGCTCGTCATATCCGAGTGTCGAGGTGTTCATCTATTTATCAGTCCATATCCGAGGCGCAGCCACTTTATCACTGCGGTGTCGATTGACAGATATCCAGCATTGCAGATATGGTCATACATTCATATATATGACTAGTTATCCAGCTTGAGTGTCAGCGCTGATTAGGCTCGCGTCTTGGCCTGCCGTCTACGTCAGTCACATCAACAATCGACCAGGGTCTTTGCTTATGGATCGCCTCCTTTCGCCCGGACTGCACGGCATAGATGCACACGCGCACATCTTCCGCCAGGATCTGCCAATGGTGCCAGGGCGCCGCTACAGCCCGCACTACGATGCGCTGATCGAGCACTACCTCGCACACCTCGACCGTCATGGCCTGGCCCACGGCGTGCTGATCCAGCCCAGTTTTCTCGGTACCGACAACAGCCACCTGCTCGAGGCGCTACGCCGTTATCCGCAGCGGCTACGTGCCGTGGCGGTAGTCGAGCCGGACGTCAGCGAGGCGCAGCTGGACGAACTGGGTGAGGCCGGCGTCGTGGGTGTTCGTCTGAACCTCATCGGCAAGAAATTGGCCGATTACCGTGGCTACGCCTGGAGCGCCTTGTTCCAGCGATTGGCCCAGCGTGGCTGGCAGGTCGAGATTCAGCGCGGCATCGATGACGTGGTATTGATCGTTCCGGCCATCCTGGCCTGCGGCGTCGACGTGGTGATCGATCACTTCGGCCTGCCCATTGGCGGCATCGACAGCACCAAGCCCAACCATGTGGCCTTTCTCTCGTTGCTCGGCGACGAGCGCGTATGGCTCAAGCTGTCTGCGCCCTACCGCAGCCAGTCGGATCTGGCTCAGGCACAGCGGGTTCTGGCGCAAGTGCGCGAGGCCGGCGGGGGTCTCTCGCGTTTCATCTGGGGCAGCGACTGGCCCAACACCCAGTTCGAGGATCAGACCGACTACGACCGACAGGTCGCCTTCATCGCGGCGCTGTTACCGGACCTGAACGAACGCGCCCAGGTACTGCTGGATAACCCGACAAAGCTGTTCGGCTTCGGCGTTTCCCGCTAAACGATCCATAACAACAATAGGACTTCTCTCATGATGAGCCTGCTTGTCGTCGCGGCAATCGTGGTTGCCGTCGCCCTTGGCTACAAGACCAAGATCAACATCGGTCTGTTCGCCATCGCCTTTGCCTACCTGATCGGCTGTTTCGGAATGGGGCTCAGCCCTTCCGAAGTCATCAGCATGTGGCCGCTGAAGATCTTCTTCATCATCTTCGCGGTATGCCTGTTCTACAGTTTCGCCACCGTCAACGGCACGCTGGAAAAGCTGGCCGAGCATCTGATCTACCGCTGCCGAACAATGCCCCAGCTGCTGCCCTTCGCAGTCTTCTTCACCGCCACGGTGATTTCGGCAATGGGCGCGGGTTATTACACGGTGCTGGCATTCATGGCGCCAATCACCCTGCTGCTGTGCGAGCGCACCGGGATGAGTCTGATCACCGGAGGCATGGCGGTGAACTACGGGGCCTTGAGCGGGGCGAACTTCGTCTCCAGCCAAAGCGGCATCATCTTTCGCGGCCTGATGGTCAACGCCGGAATCCCGGAAAACGAGGCCTTCATCAACGCCGCGGCGATCTTCGTCAGCACCCTGGTGGTTCCGTTGGTGGTGATCTCCATGCTGGTGTTCTTCACGGGACACGGCAAGGCGATGAAGGCTACGGCGTACGTGGCAGCCGAGCCAACGCCGCTGAACAGCGAACAGAAGATTACCCTGTGGCTGACGCTGACCATGATGGCCATCGTTCTGGCAGCGCCCATCACCCAGATCGCCTTCCCGGATAACGCGACGGTCAGCTTCATCAACTCGAAAATGGACATCGGCCTGATCGCCAGCCTGTTCTCCGTGATCGCCCTATTGCTCAAACTGGGCGACGAGCGCAAGGCCATGGCCTCGGTGCCCTGGGCAACGCTGATCATGATCTGCGGCGTGGGCATGCTCATCTCGGTCGCGATCAAGGCCGGGACCATCGACCTGCTCGCCTCCTGGATGGGAAACAGCATTCCGCCGATCATGGTGCCGATCGTCTTCGGTATCGTCGCAGCCTTCATGTCGCTGTTCTCCAGCACACTGGGCGTGGTGACACCGGCCCTGTTCCCGATGGTGCCGCCAATTGCCGCGGCGCTCGGGGTCGACCCGATGGTGCTTTTCGTTGCCATCGTGGTCGGCGCGCAGGCCACTTCGATCTCGCCATTCTCCTCCGGTGGCAGCCTCATCCTCGGCTCATGCCCCACGGGGCAAAGCCGCACTTCACTGTTCCCACAACTCTTGTTTCGAGCGGCGCCCCTGGGCTTCGTTGCCGCCCTGGTATTCAACGCGTTGCTGACATTCGTCTACTGACGACGTCGCCATGGCCCGGACAGCGGGTCATGGGCAGAGACGCCACACGAGTCGTCAGCGGCGGCCGGGCACTTCGGCCCGGCCGCCCTTTTGAGGTAAGGAGAAAATCAAATGAAGGATTGGTTCGCCAATATCAGCATGACCAGAAAGCTGGCGATCGGCTTCGGCTCGGTGCTGCTACTGACCGCAAGCTTGGCCGCGTCCGGCTGGCTCGGCTTAAAGGGGGTCACGCACCGCAGCGCCTTGATGGAGCAGATCGCTTCGCTCAACGAATCGCTAAGCAAGCTGAAAGTGGCGCGACTGCACTACATGCTCGAAAACGGTGATCCACAAGCGGGCAAGGCGGTCGACGAGGCTATAGACGGGTTCTCGTCTCGCCTTGAGGCGGTCTCGAAAAGCTTCTTCCAGCCCGAGAACCTGGCGCTCCTGCACAAGCAAGGCGAACTGATTCAGCGCTATGGCGAATCCCTGAACACGATGCGTGACGCCTACGCCGCCGGCAACGCTGCACGCACGGAGATGGGCAGGCAGGCCAAGCTCGCCAGCGAGCCAATCGACGCCATCGGCAAGGCTGTAGAGCAAATGCCGGACGACGCGCCCAACCGCTACGCAGCCTTCAAGGCCATCTCAGACCTGCGCATGAACTGGCAACTGGTGCGCTACCAGATGCGAGGCTACAACACGACGCCCACAGCCGAGGTGGCTTCGCTGGTCGAGCAGCAGATCGCCCAGGCCCGGCGCTCCGCGGCACGCCTGCAGGCGGTGCTTGGAAACGGCTTCGCCGCCCAGGTAGCCGTTACCGAACAGGCGCTCGATGGCTATCTCACCGCCCTCAATGCCGTCGTTGCCCAGACCGAAGCCATCGCAGCGGCACGCCAGCAAATGACAAGCCAGACAGATGAGATCAACCATCTCGGCATGAGTTTGACCCAAACCCAGGATGCTCAACGCGACGCGGAAACCGTGCAGGCTCAGGTCACCCAACTCACCGTCACCACCCTGGCGTTGCTCATCGGCTTGTTGGCCGCCTGGGTGATCACCCGGCAGATCACCCGCCCCCTGGCCGAGACTCTTGCGGTGGTCAGGAACATCGCCGCGGGCGACCTGACCGACCACCACCACATCGACCGACAGGACGAGATAGGCGCGCTGCAACAGGGCGTGATGGGCATGGCGGCGACCCTGCGTGAGCTCATCGGCGGGATCCGCGACAGCGTTACACAAATGGCCAGCGCTGCGGAGCAGCTGTCGGCCATCACCGAGCAGACCAGCGCGGGAATGAACAGCCAGAAGATCGAAACCGATCAGGTTGCCACTGCGATGCATGAAATGGCCGCCACGGTGCAGGAAGTCGCGCGTAATGCCGAGGACGCTTCGATGGCCGCGACGGACGCTGATCGTGAGGCGCGTGCCGGTGACGCCGTCGTATCCGAGGCGATCGCTCAGATCGAGCGGCTGTCCGAGGAGATGCTCCGCTCGAGCGGGGCGATGGCCGAGCTGGAGTCGGAAAGCAACCGGATCGGCAGCGTCATGGACGTAATCAAGGCCGTGGCAGACCAGACCAACCTGCTAGCCCTCAATGCAGCCATCGAAGCCGCACGTGCCGGTGAGGCGGGTCGTGGGTTCGCAGTGGACGCTGATGAAGTTCGTAGCCTGGCGCAGCGCACGCAGAAATCGACCGAAGAGATCGAGCAACTGGTAGCCGGACTGCAACAGGGCACGCAGCAGGCGGCGGTCGCGATGCGTAACAGCCACAGCCTCACCGAAAGCGGCGTTGGGCTGACCCGCCAGGCGGGGCTGGCGCTGAACGGGATAACCGCCAAGGTCTCGAACATCCAGGCGATGAACCAACAAATTGCCGCTGCGGCCGAACAGCAGAGCGCGGTAGCCGAGGAAATCAGCCGCAGCGTAGTGAACGTGCGCGACATTTCCGAACAGACCGCAACGGCCAGTGATGAAACTGCGGCATCGAGTATCGAGCTGGCGCGCCTCGGCAACGAGCTACAGGCGATGGTTAGTCGTTTTCGCGTGTAGCACAGGGCACCTCGCGCGGTAGAGCGGCGTCGGCATAGCCCGGAACACTCACGGCCGACGCACCGATTACCGTATTGCGCGATACCCAGCCGATGTCCGTCGCCGATGCCTGCAAATAGAGCCCGAACAGCAGTACAGCGGGATCACGCCGGTTTCATCATCACCAGAATGAAACCGGCGACGATGCCGGCCACGGCGATTGCCCAGCCGATCCGATGCGCACGGTTCTTTTCTGCTTGCCGAACAGGGTCTACTGGCTTTTTCTTTCTCACGATCTACCTGCTTTTGAAAAAAACGCGACTGCTGACTAGCACGTTGCTACCGAGCTTGGGCGCGTCTTTTTAGGCTGGGCCGATCGAATTGTCCAGTGCGCTGCTTGGCGAAGGGCCCTCTGCAACCAATGAAACAGGTGCCGCCGGTTATCCGAGCGGGCTCTCTCCAGCATTCGGCTCGTCTTTGGGCTCTACCGTTTCCTCCGGGTCGTTTTCGCCCGAATCAGGCGCGTCGCCATATTCGTCATAGTCCGGTGGGGTCAGGCCATCCTTGAGCGGGTCTTTAGGGTCGGTCATGTTGTTGGCTCCTGGTCTGTTGCCGGCAAGATTGAGCGGCTCCCTTGTTCGAACGCACCGACCCACCAAATGTTCGCTGGCGACCAAGCCCGATCGGAAAACGGACGTTTGCTGTTCTTGACCATAGAGGATTCGTCCCAGCAGCCTCTATTGCGCGCCGAAGAATGCGACCCAATGGATACCGGCATCGCTCTGCGGGTCCACCGCATAGGCGGCGCCCGCTTCAGTAAATTGCGGGTTCATGAGATTGGCGCAATGTCCTGGATTCGCCAGCCAGCCTTCGACAATCTGTCGCGGTCGATCCAGCGCGGCGGCGATGTTCTGGCCAACTGGAGCCCCGGGATAACCTGCCAGCTCGGCCCTGTCGCCCGGCGTTCGTCCGTCACGATCCAGATGGCTGAAGAAGTTGTCATTAGCCATGGCTCGACTGTGGGCTTCGGCGAGACCGGCAAGCGTTGCGTTCCAGTTCAGCGGAGCGGTCGCGGCGAAGGGTTTTCCGGCACATTGGCGTGCGCTGGCTCGCACACGGTTGATCTCATCGAGCAGCGCCTGGCCTTCAGTCTGGGAGTCTTTCAGGTGCCCACCGAGCATTGGCCGTGCCAGCACGATGCGCCAGTCGCGCCCTTCGCGGCTTACGCCGATATCGACGTACTGCGGGTCAAGCACCACGCGACAAAAGCTTTCGCGCAGCGCCTGCATGGCGGCTTGCGCATCGCGTGGTCCGGACAGGCTGATGGCCTGCACATTGGCCATCGGATAACCGTTGCGGCCCAGCGAGCCCTGCAGATCACCGGCGCCGGTTGCGGGCAACACCAGGCGCGGGTCCGGTGACAGCGCTGTCAGCTCTTCGCTCGCCCGCTCTTCGCAGCGCTGTACTTCGCTGCGATAGGCGTTGATCGTCTCGATCAATTGCCCCTCCTCTCCTGCGCTGGTCGCCATAGCGACAGGGCTACCGCTCAGCAGCGTCATGAGCAGAAATGAGAAACAAGGCAGGCGCATGGACATCTCCAGATAGCACGGATCGCGGACGCTGAAGATGCACTTGGTGCACCTCGAAAGTCGAGCCCGAGCGGCGACTCACGCTGCTGAAACAGCTGGTCGCGCTTGCTGTTCTGCCCTAACGGCAATCTATAATCGTTCTTATTTGCACCGGAACTCTGCATGTCAACCTGCGCAACTCGCCTAATACTGGCCATCGAGGACGATCCGATCCTCGGCCCTCACCTGAAAACCTCCCTGGAGCATCGCGGCTTCAACGTCACCCTCGCCAATGACGGCCCGACCGGCCTCGCATTGGCCAGCGAAGCGACGTACGACCTGATCCTGCTGGATGTGATGCTGCCGGAACTCAGCGGCATGGAGCTGTTGACCCGGTTGCGCGAGCAACGCCGCACGCCGGTGCTGATGATGTCCGCGCTGGGTAACGAGGCGCATCGGATCCAGGGCTTCGACAGCGGGGCCGACGACTATCTGCCCAAGCCCTTCAGTATCGAGGAATTGCAGGTGCGCATCGCCGCCATCCTGCGGCGCGTGGCCTACGAGCGAAGCGTAACGCCAGCGGCGAACGAGGATGCGGTGCACTTCGACGACCAGCGCTGCGACCTGCGTTATGAGGGGCGCTGGGTCGGCCTTACCGCCACCGAGTACCGACTGATGAAGGTGTTGTACGAGGCAGCCGGAGAAGTGCTGAGCAAACCGTTTCTCTACCAGCAGGCACTACGCCGTGGTTTTTCCCAGCATGATCGCAGCCTGGACATGCACGTCAGCAACATCCGTCGCAAGCTGGCGCGCGAACAGGTGCTGACCCTGCGCCTGGAGTCGGTGTGGGGCAAAGGCTATGTGCTGGAACTGCAGGCGAGCTGATGCCCAATCGTCATTCGTTGTTCTGGCGCCTGGTGGTGCTGGTGGCCGGATTCTGCCTGTCGATGATCTGGGCCAGCGGCTATGTGGGCCGCTATATCGACAGGACCAGCTCGTTTCTGTCTGAACAGGCGCGCGACACCCTCAGTGGCTATGCGGGCGAAGCCCAGGCTGCGCTGCAGGAGGGCCCAGAGGCGATGGCGCAGTGGCTGATGGCAATGAAGGAACGTGAGCCGGGCTGGCTGGTGGTGGTGGACGAACAGCTGCAACCGCTGGGCGGGCAAACGCTGAGCGACGAGGAACGGCAAAAGCTCACCTTCGTGCGGCATTATGACTGGCCCATGAGCAGGCGCTATGACGGCCTGCCACTGGTTTCGGTACCGCTGGAGGGCAGCGCCGCTACGTTGATCATCCAGTTGCCGGAGCGCTTCCGACCCTGGCGCAACCATGCGTTGCTCACTGCGGGCGGCGTCTATCTGCCGTTGGTGCTGCTGTCATTGCTGTTCTGCTGGCTTCTCTACCGGATGCTGGTTTCTCCGCTGGACCGCCTGCGTCGACAGGCAAACGCCTTACGCGGCAACCGCCTCGACTCCCTGCTGCCCCCCTCCATCGCGCGACGCAACGATGAGCTGGGCGAACTGGGCCGCTCGCTGGAATACCTTACGCAGCGCCTGCGCGACTCCGTCGCCCAGCAGCAACAGCTGTTGCGCGATCTCTCCCACGAGCTGCGCACGCCGCTGAGCAGACTGCGGGTCGCCTGCGAGAGCGAACTGGGCGCCGAAGACATGCGCAGCCGCACCGAGCGCGAAATCACCAGCATGCAGCAATTGGTCGATAACACCCTGGAGTTCGCCTGGCTGGACAGTGAGCAGCCCCGCTTCGAATGCGAGCCGGTGGACGTTGCGGCGCTCTGGGACCTGCTTTGCGAAAACGCCTGTTTCGAGGCCGGCTGGCCGCGTGAACGCATACAGGCGCAGATACCGGAATGCTGTCAGGTGCTCGGCAATCTCAACGCGCTGGCGCAGGCCATGGAAAATATCCTGCGCAACGCCATTCGCTACTCCCCGGCGCAAGGCGTGGTATGGCTCACGGCCAATCGAGACAGTGATAGCTGGCAGCTGCGCATCGAGGATCAGGGCCCCGGTGTACCGGAGGCGAAACTGCCGGTGATCTTCAGGCCTTTCGCTCGGCTCAGCGCAGCCCGACCCGGTGGCGACGGCTTCGGTTTGGGCCTGGCCATCGCCCGCAGCATGGTGGTGATGCAGGGCGGCGCGATCTGGGCCGAGAACGGAGCGTCCGGGTTACGCATGATCATCCGCCTGCGAAGTGTATAGATTGTAAATGCGCTTTACTCTCAAATGAGAATACTTAGCATTGCGAGCGACTAGCGGATCGCACCGCAGCTCACATGCATGCGCCATATCGTTAATGGCTGCAGACGTAGGTTTTCTCAGGGAGATGGCAGTACATGGTGACTTTCAATCGACATCGGCTGGCTTGCGCAATCGCTGTAGCAACCTGGATGAGCACGCCGGTCAGTGCCGCAGAGCCGGTCGAACTAAAGAACGTCGTCGTGACCGCGTCGGGATTCGAGCAGCAGATCAAGCAGGCCCCCGCCTCCATCTCCGTGGTCACTCGCGAGGAACTGGAAAACAAATCCTACCGTGATGTCACCGATGCCCTGCGTGACATTCCGGGCGTCGTGGTCACCGGCGGCGCCAGTTCCAGCGATATCAGCATTCGCGGCATGGCCTCCAAGTACACCCTGATCCTCATCGACGGCAAGCGCATGGAGTCGCGCGCGACGCGCCCCAACAGCGACGGCCCGGGCATCGAGCAAGGCTGGACGCCGCCGCTGGAAGCCATCGAACGCATCGAAGTCGTGCGCGGCCCGATGTCTTCGCTTTACGGCTCCGATGCCATGGGCGGTGTGATCAATATCATCACGCGCAAGGTGGCCGATACCTGGCACGGTGGGCTACGCACCGAAAAGACCTTCCAGGACCGCTCCGACTCCGGTGATTACCATACGTTGAACGGCTACCTCTCCGGGCCACTGGTCGACGGCCTTCTGGGGCTACAGGTATACGGACAGACAGCTCGACGAGACGAGGACGACATCCCTCGCGGATTCAATGAGCAAAAGACCGACAGCGGAACGGCCAAGTTGTCGTTCACGCCAAACGAGTCCAATGACATCGTGCTGGAAGCGGGTAAGACCGAGCAGGAACGCAACTCCAGCGTGGGCCGTTCTGGCACGGGCAACAGCGATTCGCTGTCCGACTACGACCGCACCCATTACTCCATCAGCCACACAGGCCGCTGGACTTCGGGCCAGTCGGAAACCTATCTGCAGCAGGAGCGCATCGAGAACCCCGGGCGTGAGATGGAGCTGGAGAACAGCGTGTTCAACACGCAGAGCTCGCTGTTTCTGGGTGACCACATCGCCACGCTCGGCGGCCAATACAAGTACGAAGATCTTTCGGACAAGGGTAACCAGCTGGCCGGTGCCGAGGACCTGACCCGCCTGACGCGCTGGTCCTGGGCGCTGTTCGCCGAAGACGAGTGGAGCCTCACCGACAGCTTCGCGCTGACCACCGGCCTGCGTATGGATCGCGATGAGAACTACGGCACCCACTGGTCTCCGAGGGTTTACGGCGTGTGGCAGGCGGCCGAGCAATGGACGGTCAAGGGTGGCGTCTCCAGCGGCTACCGCTCGCCGGACATTCGTGCGGCCGTGGATAACTGGGGACAGATCACCGGCGGCGGACGGGGCGATCCCGCAGTCATTGTCGGCAACTCGGCACTCAAACCCGAGCAAAGCCTGAGCCAGGAAATCGGCGTGTTGTGGGACAGCCTGAACGGTGTCTCGGCGGGCTTGACCCTGTTCAACACCGACTTCGAAGACAAGATCACCGAGCTTCGCCGCTGCACGGATACCACCGGCAATGCCTCCGGCCAGTGCGTCGTCAATGGTGAGGCGTACCGTTTCATCAGTGATCGGGTGAACGTCGATGAAGCGCGCATGCGCGGTGTCGAGGCGACCTTCGACTGGGCGATCACCGAGACCCTCTCCCTGGGTGCCAACTACACCTACACCGACTCGGAGCAGCGCAGCGGTGACTTCCGCGGCGAGCCGCTGAACAAGATGCCCAAGCACATGTTCAACACCATGCTGGACTGGCAGGCCAGCGACCATCTCGGCACCTGGGCACGGCTCAATTACCGCAGCGAAACCTCGGAATACCTGTCGCGCACCAGCATGGCGGATAGCACCCCGGCATACACCCTGGTCGACCTTGGCGGCACCTATGCGCTGAACCGGAACGTCAAGCTGCTGGCGGGTGTGTACAACGTATTCAACGAGCAGATCGACTACGACAGCTACGAAACCGTGCTCGACGGGCGTCGCTACACGCTGGGGGTGAGCGCTTCGTTCTGAGGTGTCGTGAGGGAGACGTCTTTGCCAACTGGCGTCTCGCTTCGATCCGTAAGACTGGGGTAGCGATCATCAGTTTGGATGGGGCACATGGGCGCCTCCCTCCCGGTTCATCACAAGACCGATGCCCGGCCGGCGTTTACGACGGTTGGGCATTTTTCGTAAGACTCTCACTGAGAAGCACGTCGTGACCCGTTCTGCCACTCAATCGAGAAGTGCATGGCCTGCCATCGCGGCCCGTACCCTGCTGGCCCTCCTGGGCGGTTATGCCTTCACCTACGCCTTCACTGCCGCGCTCGCACAGTGGCTGCCGCTCGATCCGGTCGACGCGGTTACCGCGTCGTCGTTGCTGTCGTTCGTGGTGTACCTGACGTTCGTGCTCTGGACCTTCGCGGCAGCATCGCTGCGGCGGTTACTGATTGGTGCCGGGCTCGCAATTCCCTTGGCAGTCATCGGCTTCTGGCCTCAGCTGCTGGAGATGTGGCAATGAAAGGCAGCCTGACGCAATCGATGTCCTGGCTGCATACCTGGTGCGGGCTGCTGCTCGGCTGGATGCTGTTCGCCATCTTTCTCACCGGCACCCTCGCGGTGTTCGACAAGGAGATCAATTGGTGGATGCAGCCGGAGCTGGTCGATAGGGCGCAGTCACCAGCCGCTGCGGCCAATGTGGCGCAGCGCTGGTTGATGGACAACCATGCAGACCAATCGAACTGGAACATCAGCCTGCCGACTGAGCGCACGCCCGCTCTCAGCGTATCCGTCGGCGAACGTCGCCGCGGTGCGGTGAGCACTCAGCTGGATCCGGTTTCCGGGGCGACCATCGAGCCGCGCGAAACCATCGGCGGCAACTTCTTCTTCCATTTCCACTACACGCTGCATCTGCCCCGCACGCTGGGGGTATGGGTGGTGGGGTTTGCGGCCATGGCGATGCTGGTGGCACTGATCAGCGGCATCATCATCCACAAGAAGATCTTCAAGGAGTTCTTTACCTTTCGGCCCGCCAAAGGGCAGCGCTCCTGGCTGGACGCCCATAATGCCAGTGCCGTTCTGCTGCTGCCGTTTCACCTGATGATCACCTACACGGGGCTGGCCATCTTTTTTCTGCTCTACATGCCGGCAGCGGTGGATGCCCTTTATGACGGCGACCGCCAGGCCTATTTTCGCGATGCGCAGTCAGGGCGCGCTGTAGAGCAGGCGCCACGCGGCGAGGGACGTGGCAGCAAGCCCGTCGCGGCACCAGCGGCACCTATGCTGGCATTGGGTGAAATCGTCAGCCGCGCCGAAGCGCACTATGGCGAGGGCATGATCGGCGGTCTGGCCGTCAGCAACCCTGGCAAGACCAACGCCCAGGTCACGGCGCGACCGGTATTGGGCAACCGAATCGAGCTGACCAAGGGCGAAGGCATGGTCTTCAACGGCGTCACTGGCGAGCTGATTCAGGCGCCCGAGCCGTCACGCACCAGCCAGCTGACCCAACGGGTGATGGCGGGCCTGCACTTCGCGCAGTTCGGCGGCTATCCGATGCGTTGGCTGTATTTCGTCTGCGGCCTGATCAGCTGCGCCATGATCGGTACGGGACTGGTGCTCTATGCCGTCAAACAACGCAAACAGGCCAAGGCCAACCCACACTTTCTGCGCGTGGTGGAGAGCCTCAACGTGGCAGTCGTTGCCGGGCTTTTGCTGGCCTGTACGACGCTGCTGTGGAGTAACCGGCTGCTGCCGGCCGCGCTGACTGACCGTCAGGACTGGGAGCTGCGCGTGTTCTTCGGCGTCTGGGCGCTGAGCTGGCTGCACGGCTGGCTGCGCAAGCCGCTGGCGGCCTGGCGCGAACAGCTATCAGCCACAGCACTGATGGCCGTCACCCTGCCGTTGCTGGACCTGTGGACTGCACAAATCACTCAAGACAGCCTGCGCCTGTCCCTGCTGGCGAGCGTGGCTTCGATGGGACTGCTGTTGGGCTGGACCGTGTGGAAAATACCGTCGGTCATCGCCGCCCGAGACGTCCGCTCGCCTCGCCCGAGCCGCCCAGCTCAAGGAGCATCGTCATGAACGATTCAGCCCTGTTCGCCAGCCTTGTACTGGCTTACGCCGGCATGCTGGGTTTCTGCCTGAACAAGGAGCGCCACTGGAAGCAGCTGGTCAATCCGCGCGTACCGACCAAGCTTCGTTGCGTATGTGTACCGGTCGGTAGTGTTCTGCTCGGGCTCGCCGTATATGCGTCCTGCCAGGTCTGGCCGGGCGGCATGGCCGTGGTCGGCTGGTTCGGCCTGATCTCGCTGGCGGGCTTTGCGTTGTTGATGTTGATCCCGTATGCGCCGCGCGTGGCGACATCGTTGCCTATGCTAGGCGCATCGATTTGGGTGGTAGTGGCGTTGCTGTAGGGCATGAAGCGGCTGGCCGCATAAGCTCGCGCATAAAGTGTTCTGGCCAGTGCGGCACAGTTTGTTCATAGACGTCCACGCTACAAATCGGCGGCACGAACACATGTCGAGCAGCGCTATTCTTTAGCTCCAGAACTCAGGGGTCTGCCCTATCCGCGCCGCAGCTCTTAATTTGCAGAACGCCCGCCCATTGATAACGAAAAAGCCCCGGCCTTGCGGTCGGGGCTTTTGATTACAGCTTTACGTGAGCCTTTAGGGGACACCGTTCAGCCAAGCGCATCCGTCAGAAACGATACTTCGCGGATGCAGTGACGCTGCGCGGCGCACCGTATGTCAGCGCACCATAGGCTTCGAACATATCGAAGTATTCTTCGTCGGTCAGATTGTCCACGTTCAACTGAGCGGTGAGATTGTCGGTCACTTCATAGCGCGCCATCAGGTTCACCAGGGCATATGCTTCCTGCTCAATCTTCTCCCGATTGCCGGCTGGATTGGTGGCATAGGTGTAGATGCTGTCCTGCCAGTTCACGCCCCCGCCAATGGTCAGCTTATTGAACGCACCTGGTAGACGATAGGTCGTGAAAGTACGCAGCAGCTTGGTCGGGAAGCGCGTGCTGCGGGCGTTACCTTCCGGGTCCTCGACCTCAAATTGGGTATAGCCCGCCATGAGATTCCAATCCGGTGCCAGCTCGCCGGAGACCTCCAGCTCAAAGCCCTCGCTGGTCACATCGATAGGCTCGTAGGCAAACTCTCCCACCATGCCGCCGGGAACGGCAGTACCCGTGCTCTCGGCCAGGCCATCCTGCTTGATCTTGAAAATGGCTGCGGATGCGTTTAGCCGGCCTTCGAAGAACTCGGCTTTCAAGCCCGTCTCGTAGCTTTCACCGATAACCGAGTCCAACTGCTGACCGGTAATATCCCGCCGCGCCTGGGGCTGAAAGATATCGGTGTAGCTGGCATAGGCCGACAGGTTCTCCGTAAGGTCGTAAACGATGCCGGCATAGGGTGTCAGTTCGTGCTCGTCCAGGCGGGAGGGTGAGGTGAACGGAGTGTCGTCACTGGTCTTCTCGTAGCGGTTGTCACGCGCGCCAAGAATCACCTTCAGGTCGTCCGTCACGCTCAGTCGAGTCACGGCGTACAGCCCTTTTTGGGTCAGATCGCCGTAGCTGTAAGGCGCCAACCCTCCCCAAGTCGGCGCAGGAAAGTCGCCGTCATAGGCATCGAAATTGGCGACGCCACCGAAGCCGCTCTGCGCGACACGATTATCGGCATCAAAGTCCTGCTGGCTATAGATGTAGCCGAAAGCGACTTCGTGTTCGCGCCCCAACAGCATCACAGGCCCACCAAAGCGGATGCTGTAATCGTCCTGTACGGTTTCAGTCTTGTAGGAGCCAGGAAAGGACGACATCGGTGCGCTGCCGTCGCGGCCAGGGTTACCCGACAGGTACAGCAGATAAGAGTCGGAGCTACGTTCGCCGCGGTTGTAGCTCAGGTTCAACTCCCAATCGTTGGCGAAGCGGTGATCGAGATTGATGAAGTAGGTGTCGTACGTGCTGTCCCATTTACTCCACTCGGCCGAGGTCGTCTTGGAACGGCTCCAGTCCGTGCGGCTACCATCGGCATACCAGATCGGCAGGCCGCCCCACATTGGCGAGTCGGAGTCGTTTGTCTGACGGCTAAGACCGAACCAAAGGGTGGTGTCTGGCGTGAGGTCAATATCCATGGTTCCGTAGAAGGTTTCGCGCTGTTTGGACTTCAGGTCAATCCAGCTGTCTCCTTCGTTGAACTCTCCCACCAACCTGGCACGTATCGTACCGGCCTCGTTGACAGCGAACGACAAGTCGCCTTCCGTGCCATAGGTATCCCAGCTTCCAGCGCTGACCTCGACAGAACCCGTCAACTCGCGGCTGCTCGCACGTTTGCGGACCAGGTTGAGCGAAGCAGACGGATCTCCGGCCCCCGCCATAAGACCGTTTGCTCCGCGCACCACTTCAACGCGGTCATACATCGCCAGGCTGCTGAACATCTCGCCCGAGCTCCAAGGCTGCTCCCATATCGTCGGCACACCGTCGATCATCAGCGAGTTGATCTCGAACCCGCGGGCGTTGAATTGCGCTCGATCGGTTTCGTAGCGGTTCACCGAAACACCGGTGGTGTTATTCACCACATCGAGAATGGTCTGCATGTCCTGATCTTCAATGCGCTGCTGCGTTATCACGCTGATCGACTGCGGCGTTTCGCGAAGGGACATGCTGAGCGGGGTGGACGTGCGTGCAGCGCCCGTCGTGTAGGAGCCCGTTCCTTCCGTCACGTCTTGTACCGCCTCACCGGTGATGGTGACCGCTTCGAGGGTGGTTGCCTCGTCTGCCTCAGTTGCAGCGGCAGACTGCGCGTAAACAGGCATGGCGGGAAGGAGCGCACCAACAGCGAGTAGGTGAACTACCAGCGTGAGCGGCTTCAGGGCGAGCTTAGAGCGTCCAGCGGCGGGGTCGAGCTGGGCAAACGTGGTGGTCGGCATCTCTGGCTTCCATGTAATGTGATCGATTATGAGAATCTTTCGCATTATATGTTCGTATCAGGATTGCCGAAAGCCCCCTCATGGAACGAACGACCAAGCCGCCGGACTTCATCGGCGCGCTCTACTCGCCCAGCGGCCAATCCCAAAAGCCCCTTAAGCCATTACAATGCGCGACTTTCGATTCACACTCGGTCCGCGCCCATGTCCTTGCCCAAGCACCATGTCGAACTGCTCTCCCCTGCTCGGGACACCACCATTGCCCGTGAGGCCATCCTGCATGGCGCCGATGCGGTGTATATCGGCGGGCCGAGTTTTGGGGCGCGGCACAACGCCGAGAACAGCGTGGCGGACATTGCCGAGCTGGTGAAAATTGCCCATCTGTTCCATGCGCGGGTGTTCGTCACCATCAACACCATCTTGCATGACGACGAGCTGGAAGCGGCCCGGGCGCTGATCTGGCAGCTCTACGAAATCGGTGTGGATGCGCTGATCGTGCAGGACATGGGCGTGATGGAAATGGACATTCCACCGATCGAGCTGCACGCCAGTACTCAGACTGATATCCGCACCCTGGAGCGCGCCACCTTTCTCGACAAGGCCGGGTTCTCTCAATTGGTACTGGCCCGCGAGCTGAACCTGCAGGAGATCCGCGCGATCAGCGATGCGACCGATGCGGCCATCGAGTTCTTCATTCACGGCGCGCTGTGCGTAGCGTTCTCCGGCCAGTGCAACATTTCCCACGCGCAAAACGGCCGCAGCGCCAACCGTGGCGATTGCTCGCAGGCGTGCCGCTTGCCCTACACCTTGAAGGACGATAAAGGCCAGGTGGTCGCTTTCGAAAAACACCTGCTGTCGATGAAGGACAACAACCAGAGCGCCAACCTGCGCGCGCTGGTCGATGCCGGCGTGCGTTCGTTCAAGATCGAGGGGCGCTACAAGGATGTGAGCTATGTGAAGAACATCACCGCTTACTACCGCCAGCGCCTCGACGAAATCCTCTTGGACCGCCCCGATCTGGCCCGCGCGTCCAGCGGCCGTACCGATCACTTCTTCGTGCCGGACCCAGACAAGACGTTCCACCGCGGCAGCACCGACTACTTTGTCACCGACCGCAAGATCGACATTGGCGCCTTCGATTCACCGACCTTCACCGGCCTCGCCGTAGGCGAAGTACTCAAGGTCGGCAAGTACGACCTGACCGTACAGACCCGCGAACCGCTGTCCAACGGCGATGGTCTGAACGTGCTGATCAAGCGCGAGGTAGTGGGTTTCCGCGCCAGCGTGGTCGAACAGCTCAAGCAATTCGAAGAAGACGGTCAGCAGTTCTGGCAATATCGCGTCGAGCCCAACGAAATGCCCGCGGCGATACGCCAGCTGCGGCCGAACCATCCGCTGAACCGCAACCTGGACCACAACTGGCAGAACGCGCTGCTTAAAACTTCCGCCGAGCGCCGTATTGGCGTGCGCTGGCTGGCCAAACTGCGGGCGGACGCGCTGGAGCTGCACGTCACCAGCGAAGAAGGCGCTTACGCCACGGTTTCGCTGGCCGGCCCCTTTGGCGAAGCGAAGAAGCCGGAGCAGGTGCCCAGCCAGATTACGGACCTGCTGAGCCAGCTGGGCACGACCATCTACCACGCCGAAGAAGTGGACGTGGACGCGCCGCAGGCCTTCTTTATCCCCAACTCCCAGTTAAAGGCGCTGCGCCGCGAGGCCATCGAGGCGCTGACCGAAGCCCGCGAAGCGATTCGTCCGCTGGGCAGCCGCAAGGCCGTCAGCGTGCCGCCTCCGGTTTACCCGGAAGCTCACTTGTCCTTCCTCTACAACGTCTACAACGAGAAAGCCCGCGCCTTCTACCACCGTTACGGCGTGCAGCTGATCGATGCGGCCTACGAGGCCCACGAGGAAACCGGCGAAGTGCCGGTGATGATCACCAAACACTGCCTGCGCTTCTCCTTCAACCTCTGTCCGAAACAGGCCAAGGGCGTGACCGGCGTGCGCACCAAGGTCGCCCCGATGCAGCTCGTACATGGCGACGAAGTGCTGACCCTGAAATTCGATTGCAAACCATGCGAGATGCATGTGATCGGCAAGATCAAGGACAACATCCTCAACCTGCCGCAGCCAGGCAGCGGTGTAGTCGGCCACATTACCCCGGCTGATCTGATGAAAACGATCCGCAGCAAGCCCCACGCCTGACATGGGTCCAGGCCCAGCGGATGCCATCTCGGCGTCCGGCTGGCGCCGATAACCAGCACCTGCGTTACACCGTCAACAATAAAGCCGCACCTGGAAGTTGCGCACCGGCCAACAGTGGCTGGTTGGACGACAATGCCGACAACCAGGACGCAGCTGTCGAATTCATCGCCCCAGCAAACTTACTGGCGAATGGACACTCCTAATGGCACCGCGCCCCTGCACCCACCAGGGGCGTAAAGCCTCAGCGTGAAGACAAGGATCGAAGGATGCTCAACAGGCCAGTCAATTGGATCGCTGCACTGCTTTTGTTCGCCTCTGTTGCTGGCTGTACGACAGCTCCGCCGAAGGAACCGACGACAGGCCAGCCGCCAGCGCCCGTTTCCGGGGAGCAGATCGGCTCGGGCAAAGCCTCGTATTACGGTAACCAGCACCACAACAAACTGACCGCCAACGGCGAACGTTTCGACCAGAAAGCGCTAACAGCGGCGCACCGCACCCTGCCCTTCGGCACGAAAGTTCGGGTGATCAACACCCGCAACGGCAAAAGCGTGGTGGTACGCATAAACGACCGCGGGCCGTTCGTGCGAGGGCGAATCATCGACCTGTCCAAAGCAGCCTTTGAACGCATCGCCAGCACCCGCGCCGGCGTGATCCGAGTGCGCGTGGAGCGGGTCGACTAGTGACGCACGGCCAGCGATCGTCGGTCATCAAGTATGGGAATAGCGTGCCGATAGCGATGTACGTCCACTCATCTATCGGTGTGCTTTCATGTTCAACGGCCAGCTAAAAAAACAACTCGAAGAACAGGCTGCAGAACTGTCTCTGCTACGACAGCTCCGTGATCAGATGGGTGCCACGATGCTGTCGATCACCCTCGACACCGAGTTTCGGATGGTGGCGGTCAATCAGAAGTTCGCCAAGACGCTCGGCTACACCGTCGAACAGCTGCAGGGCCGCCCTATGACGGACATCGTGCCGGCCTACGTCAAGAACCTGCCCTGCTTTCACAATTTTCAAGCCGCTGTGTCCAAGCTAGCGCCAGTCAGCGACGACTATCGGTTTCTACGCACTGATGGCAGCCTAGCCTGGCTGCACATCGACTGGTATCCGATCCTGGATGCTCACGGCAAGCTGCTACACATGAGCGGCTACGCCCGGGAAGTGACCAAAGAGCTGCAGCTCGCCAAGGAGAACGAAGCGTTTATCAACGCACTGCTGCGTTCTACCGCGGTCATTCAGTTCAATCTGGACGGCACTGTGGTTTCGGCCAACGATCAGTTCCTGCAAGGCATGGGCTATTCGCTCAAGCAGATCGTGGGCAAGCACCACAGCATGTTCTGCACTCCCGAAGAAGCCTCTTCACAGCAGTACAAGACCTTCTGGCAGACGCTTAACCGAGGCGAGTTTGTTGCGAACCGCTTCAAGCGCATCGACAGCATGGGCCGGGACGTTTGGCTGGAAGCGACCTACAACCCCGTGTATGACACCGAAGGCAAGCTGTGCAAGGTGGTCAAATTCGCCAGTGTGGTCAGCGACCAAGTCGCCCGTGAAGAGGAGGTGCGCGAGGCAGCGAGCATCGCCTATGACGTGTCCCGTAAGACCGACACCAGCGCCGAGCGCGGCGCCGTGGTGGTCAAGGATACGGTGGCAACCATGCAGCGCATCGCCGAAGAGGTCGAATCGGCGACGCAGGGTATCGAGGCGCTAGGTCAGCAATCGCATCTGATCAGCTCCATCGTCCAGACTATTGGCGGCATCGCTGCACAAACCAACCTGCTGGCACTCAACGCCGCCATCGAAGCGGCGCGCGCCGGTGAACAGGGACGCGGTTTTGCCGTGGTCGCCGACGAAGTTCGCCAGCTGGCTGGCCGCACCAGCGCCGCCACCGAAGAAATCGTCAGCGTGGTGCAAAAGAACCAGGCACTGGTGGATGAAGCGGTACGAGAGATGGCCAACAGCCGTGAGCAGGCAGCACAAGGCCTGTCCCTGGCCAACCAGGCCGGCGCCGTGATCGTCGAGATTCAGGATGGGGCCAAGCAGGTTGTCAGCGCCGTCGGGCGTTTTGCCAACGAATTGAATTAATCGCTTCGGATAGCCAACCGGGATGCGCAGCGTGATCCCTGCGCCCCCTGGTCGCTCGCTTGAGTACCGCCCGCCTCCCATCAAGCGGCCGACAGCCGGCGGGAGACGGGATTCCCGGCGCCTCCGGTTACTTTCTGGCCTGAGCTCGTCTGGGTGCGTTGTCACTTAGCCAAGTAGGCCTGCGCCATCTACCGTGGCAGAGTCTTTTCCAATCACCGGACGCCGCGAAGCACCGCTCGGCAATCCGCCGAAACTTTCGGGCCAGGCATCAGCCGTACTTACAGACCCCATTTTCACGTCTGGAGCATGTATGGCTTATCCGAAAATTCACGCGCAGAAACAAGACCGTTTGCCGGGGCTGGAAAGCGAGATGCAACCGCCGGCGGAGTTCATCCGCGACAGCTACAAGGGCAGCGGGAAGCTGGCCGGAAAGGTAGCCTTGGTCAGCGGTGGTGACAGCGGCATCGGTCGCGCGGCAGCGGTGCACTTTGCCCGTGAAGGTGCGGATGTGGCGATCATGTATCTCAACGAACATGAAGACGCCCAAGATGCCAAGCGCATGATCGAAGCCGAAGGTAAGCGTTGCCTGCTGTTGCCCGGCGACATCCGCGATAGCAGCCACTGCACTGATGCGGTCGAACAGACGGTGAAGACATTCGGCCAGCTGGACGTGCTGGTAAACAATGCCGGCCGTCAGGAAGTGCAGACACGGCTCGAAGACATCACCGATGAGCAGTGGGAAAAGACCTTTGCCACCAACATCCACAGCTACTTCTACCTAACCCGTGCTGCACTGGCGCACCTGAAAGCCGGTGCGGCGATCATCAACACCACCTCGATCAACTCCTTTATCGGCAACCCGATGCTGGTGGACTACACCTCGACCAAGGGCGCCATCGACGGCTTCACCCGCGCCCTTTCGCAGCAACTGATCGAGCGCGACATCCGCGTGAACCAGATCGCGCCCGGTCCGATCTGGACACCACTGCAACCCGCCACCCTCGGCAAGCACGACCCCGAGTTGCTTGAGGACTTCGGCAGTCAGATGCCCATGGGTCGTTGTGGCCAACCTTCTGAGCTGGGTCCGGCGTACGTGTACCTGGCGTGCGAAGACTCGTCCTATGTCAGTGGCCAGACTATCCATATCAATGGCGGCAAGGTGCTGAACGGCTGAGCTGACTCTCGATCTGCCCATCGTGCCGCGCCGCGCTATCACCGCGGCCGGCCCATGCTCGGCCATCCGAAGCATCGGGTAATGACCCGCTACGGAACCATCCTCCCGCTTCGCCCGCCCAATGCAGAACGGCACGCGATCACCGCACCGGTCGAGCCGCGCGCCACAATCACGAACCGCAGCCAGAGCTGCACACAAAGGTGAAGTCATGCCCCAGATCCTTCTCGCGGCGTTCGACCGCTACGCCGAAGCCGAGCAAGTCAAGACCGAACTCCTGAGCAAAGGTATCGCCGGCGACGCCATCCAGATTTCAGCCTCCTTCAACCCGGATAGCGTCGACAGCAGCCGCGTGGAAGTGGTGGGCGAAGAGCCGGGCGATGACGCCACGGCTGCCGAGAAGCTGGGAAGTTTCTTCCACAAGATTTTTGGTGACGATTCCAGCAAGCACGCTGGCCGCTATCCGGAAGCTGCTCGGCGTGGCTCGACAGTCGTGACTGTCACGCTGGATACCGATGCCGAGGTCGCCATGGTTGAGGACCTGATGGAGCGAAACGGCGCCATCGATATCGACGAGCGCAGCGCCAACTGGGGTGAAGAAGAAGCGACTCCAGTCACTGCCAGCACCGAAACTCTGACCACCGGCTACCCCGACGCCACATCTCTCAGCGTCGATGAACGCGAAGTGGACGGGACGGCCAGCGGAGATCGTGGCGCCGCAAACGGCTCGATTCCCGGCCGTGCGGAAAACGACAAGGCCGGACGGCGCGACAACACGGCCGGACGGGTCCGGATCGTGCCGCGCTGAGAACGGAGCGGCAATGCGCGGGTCAGCCTCATCCTTTCCGAGAACCGCGCTGACCTGGCAAGGCTGACCGCAACGCCGGATCACGTTAGCGAAACAGATCCTAGCCGGGGGAGAGCCGACCCTGCAGCGCCAGAGCATTAGCAATCGCCGCACCGCTGGCAGTGTTATCGAAAATGCACCAGTTAGCCGTACTTGCCTGCGCCTCCAGACGCTCGGCCAAGCGGTCGAGCCAGTCATCGCCATAGGACGAGTAGTACATGCGCGGCGAGCCATGCAGGCGGTAATAACGGAAACCCTGCCAGCCGCCCGGTTCAGCTGCTTCCGCAAAGGGCGCCGGATCGGCCGCGACCCTAGCTATCCGTGCCTCGTCAAGCAGCGTCTCGGCATCGATCCAGCTCGGATGACGAGGCTCGATTGCCACCAGCCCCGCGTAATCCTTTCTCAGAGCGTCGATAAACGCAGCGGCACTGGCCGGTTCGTAATCCAGCGACGGCGGCAATTGCACCAGCAGGCAGCCAAGTTTCTCACCCAGGTGGCCGCACTCGTGCAGAAACTGTTCGAGCAAGCCTTCGCACTCAAGCAGACGCCGTTCATGGGTGATCTGCTTGGGGACCTTGACGCAGAAACGAAACCCGTTCGGCACGCTTTCGGCCCACTTCGCATAGGTCGCGGGTCGGTGGGAGCGATAGAACGAACTGTTGATCTCCACGCCGGGCAAACGACCCGCGTAACGCTCTAGATGTGTTCCCCCTGCCGGAAACGCCGGCCATTGCTCGCGCGGCAGACTCCAGCCGGCGGTGCCAAGCAAAATGGGACTGCTGATTGCCATAGGCTGGCCTTTCTATGAAACGACGGTCTCTTGAAAAGACCACGCAGTGCGCCCTTACGATCCGTTGCTACAGCGACCGCACCATGCAAATGCCAGAACCCGAAGCGCTGCGCCTGTGCGCCCGACACATGGCACTCTTCCGTACCGCTCGTATTGCGCGGCTCGATTGTCCAAACTTGCAGCACACCTGATCAGAGAGGCGTCGATCATGCGCAAGGCCGAAGCCAAACACCGCCGCAGCTCCAGCCTTGAAAGGCTGCAACGCTTCCTTAGCTGGGCTACAGAACGTCATCCCGACTTCACACCGAAGAAAAATCATCAGGAAAAGTGGTTCAGCACCTACCTCGGCCACCAACCGCCGGAGATCGGCCGTGCGGCGCGGTTGTATTGGCTCGGGCTGGACCCGGTAACCGTCGAGGCGAACCTCGAGAATGCTGAACCAGCCAGCTTGATAGGCCGCCTGCTGAACCGGGACGTGAACGACTTCAGCTGTACGGTGGATATTTTCGGCGTTGAAAAAACGCTGGATTGCGGCCCGGTGCAGAACCTGCTCGAGCCCGAGTTCGCGCTGCGCATCGACGAAAGCCGCTCTGTCGATGAGTTTGAACGCCGCGTCTGCGCTGCGGTGGAGGCCCTGGTCCGAGATCGCCTGCATGTGCTGGAAAAGCCCTTCGCTGAGCTCAGCGACGAACAGAAAGGCCAGTGCCTGGAGCGACTGCCCGTGCGGCTGGCACGCCTGGAAGACTTCGCCGCACGCGCCGTGGACATCGTTAACGAGGTCAAGCATGAGCTGCGCTATGTCGTCGAGTTGCGCCACGGCGAGGTAGCGCTGGACATGCAGCGGCGCATTCCGGGCGGCCAGGGCCATGTGCTCAGCGACCGGGAAGTCGCCGAGCTCAAAGACGAAGACCGCGCGGCGATGAACGCCAAGTTCGAAATGATGATCGAGGAGGCGCAGGACTTCGACCTGCAGCTGCTTGGTGAGAAGCGCCTGACCGAAGTCTTCATGATGGAGCCGAAAAAGCTGCGCCGGACCATCCGCTTCGCCCGCGAGGACAACCGCGAGAAGATGGCCTTTGCGGTGCTGCTGGAGAACAACCCGCGCTTCGTCCATTACCACAAGCTCTACGCCGCACGGCGAATCACCCGCACCTGGACCGCCCTGCTCGGCCCCACCAACAGCGGCAAGACCTACCAGGCGATCCAGGCCATGACCGGCGTGACCCACGCCATCTACCTATCGCCACTGCGGTTGATGGCGCTGGAAAACCAGGAACGCATCGAATCCATGGGCGTGCCCTGCTCGCTGGTCACCGGCGAGGAAGAGATCATCCGCGAGGGTGCCACCCACTACTGCTGCACGGTCGAGGAATTCGCGCGCTTCCGGCACGAGTCATGGGACGTGGTGGTGATCGACGAAGTACAGATGATGGCCGACTCGCAACGCGGCTGGGCCTGGGTCGATGCGCTGGTCAGTGCCTACACCCAGGACCTGATCATGACCGGCCCAGAGCTGATCCAGCCGTCGCTGAAGACCCTGTGCGACCTGTGCGAAGACCAGCTGGTAATCAAGCGCACCAAACGCCTGTCGCCGGTCGATGTGGCCCGCCGCGCGACCAACCTCAAGCAGCTGGACGCCGGCTCGATGCTGGTCGCCTTCAGCCGCAGGACGGTACTGGAACTCAAGGCGATGCTGGAGATGACCGGCAAAAGCGTCTCGGTGGTCTACGGTGCGTTGTCGCCTGAAGTCCGCCGCGAGCAGGCGCGCCGCTTTCGCGAAGGCGAGGCGGACATCATGGTCGCCACCGATGCCGTGGGTATGGGCCTCAACCTGCCGGCGCATACGCTGTGTTTCTATACGGATGAAAAGTACGACGGCGTCCAGAATCGTCAGCTCAAGGTCCAGGAGGTCAAGCAGATCGGCGGCCGCGCCGGACGCTTCGGCCATCACGCCAGCGGGGTCATCACCGCCCTCGACGGGCAAACGCTGCAGTCGATCAAGCAGCTGTTCCATAGCGACGATCAACCGGTGGACCTGTCGCAATTCCAGGTGCGGCCGTCCATCGAACACTTGCAGGCCATCGCCGAGCTGATGAACGAACCGAGCCTGCTACGGGCCTGGCTGACCTTCAATCGCAACATCAATTATGGCGACGAATTCATTTCGATCCTGCCCGACGAGCTGGCGGAGTGGATCAAGCTGATCGACGACCCAACCATCGATCTGCCGTTGCGCTGGATATTTGCCTGCACGCCAATACGCGGCGGTCTCGACAGCCCGGCCGCCGTCTTCGCCCAGCAATGGCTGAAAAAGGTCGCGCAGGACAAAGAGATCTCATTGCCACGGCTGATTATCGATGCAGACCTCGCCACCCTGGAGAGTTCGCTGCACGTCATCGAAACCTACCTGCACCTGGCGCGCACCTTGCCAGCGCACTTCCCTTCGCTGGAGCAGGCCGAAGAGCATCGCAGCCTGCTCAACGGTGCCATCACCCGCGAGCTGTCGCGCCAGCGCAAACCGCGCAATTCAGATCGCCGCCGCGTGTCGGGCGACAACCGCAATTGCAAGGGCTGTGGCAAAGCCATGCCGATGGCTGCACGCAAATTCAGGCTGTGCCAGAACTGTTTCAGCGAAAAACGCAAATAGCCTTTTAGGATCGCCGCAACCTGTCAGCGCCTCGCCGCGTCAGGAAAGACACGGTTCAGCGATGATCCTGGCCTTTTGGGGACTGGCCAGCGGACGGGTCGCCCCTTAGGATGCCGCAGGTCCATCGCGTGACCGCTGCCTATCCAGCCTCGGTTATGACAGCGAACAACGCAAACCAAGGAGTCAGGGTCGATGACGATCATCATTCAGTTGCGAAGACAGCTGGCCGCGGTCACCAGCCGATTTGGCTGGGCCGCACTGTTATTCGCGCTCGCGGTGCATGCCGGTGTGTCCTACGTCGGCCTGCGTCTGTTTGCCGAAGCGCCGCTCACCGAGCTCAAAACCTTCGTCTATTTCTATCTCACTACTGCGCTGACCGTCGGTTACGGTGATTTCTCGCCGCAGACCGCTGGCGGTCGCATCTTTGTGTCCACCTGGTTGATGGTCGGCGGCATCGCGCTGTTGACCGCCGTCATCGGCAAAACCACTAATTCCATAATCGCAGTCTGGAGGAAAGGCATGAAAGGCAAAGGGACGTTCGCCACCTGCACGGGCCATACCGTGGTGATCGGTTGGGAAGGCGAAATCAGCGAGCGCGTCGTCGAACTGCTGCACGAAGACGAGACCTCCAATGACCACCTGATCGTCATCTGCGACACGGTGCTCGAAGAAAACCCGATGCCAGGCAAAACCGAGTTCATCCATGGCGAGAGCCTGTCGTCCCTGGCATTGCTGCAGCGCGCCGGGGTGAAAGGGGCCGAACGCACGCTGGTGCGCACCGGCTCGGATGACCTGACACTTGCAGTGGTGCTGACCATCAACCAGCTCAACCCAGTCGGCCATGTGGTTGCACATTTCAGCAGCAGCGAGACGGCCCGACTTGCCCGCAGCTACGCGCCGAAACTGGAGTGCACCTCCAGCATGGCCATCGAGATGCTGGTGCGCTCATCGCAGGACCCAGGCTCCTCGGTGATCATCAACGAGTTGCTGAGCGTCGGCCAGGGCGCGACCCAGTATCGGCTGCTGCTGCCCGAGAGCTTTGAAAGCACCGTCGGCGCGCTGTACAAGCAATTGAAGGACCGTCACAACGCGACGCTGATCGGCTACCGCGCCAAGGACCAGACCCAACCAATCATCAACCCGGGCAATGACGTCTCAGTGCGCGGCGGCGAGCTGTTCTACATCGCCGATGCTCGACTCGCAGGCTTGGGCGACGCCAGCTGAGAATGGCGCAGCGCCGAACAGGCCTGCGCCGGTAGCCCCGTAGTTGCTCGGCTTTCACGACAGCGAGCTGAGCATCACGGTCATCGTGTAGACCCAACGAATCTGGACCTGCCCACGCTGACTCACCCGTCGGTTATCGCCGAGCCCAGCTCCCTCGGTCTCGATCTCTCGGGAATCAACCACGCCATCCCGGCTCTGATTTATACAGTCTGAGCAATCGGGAGGCACCATGAGCGACCCGCACGATCTGCAACGATTCGTCGACGCCCAACAATCGGTTTACGACCGGGCACTGGCGGAACTGAAGGCCGGCCACAAACAAAGCCACTGGATGTGGTTCATCTTTCCGCAGATTGCGGGCCTCGGTCACAGCGACATGGCGCGTCGCTACGCGATCAAGGATGCGAACGAAGCCACGGCTTATGCACAGCACCCGCTGCTCGGGCCTCGCCTGGAAGAATGCGCAGAAGCGCTGCTCGCCCATGCCGAGCGGCCGGCGCGGCAGATTCTCGGCTCGCCTGATGATATGAAGCTGCGCTCGAGCATGACGCTGTTCGCCGCCGTCGCGCCTGAGCGAACCGTATTCCAGGCGGTGCTCGACGCTTTCTTCGCGGCCGATCCCGACCCAGCCACGCTGTCGCGTCTGCACCATTGAGCACGCGCGAAGACCAGGCGTCGTTAGATGGAGCGCAGCCAGTGCGGTAGGCTTCCCCCTTTCTGGCAGGTCCGCCGCCCTCATACAGGTGCCCAGATGAATCTCTCGCTGTTCAGCCGTTACGCTTTTCTTGTCCTCTGCGTCGCCACTGCCGTGTTTTGCCTGCCCTTTCTGAATCACCCTTGGGTATGGCCGTTGTTCATCGTCACCGCACTGCTCTCGCTCATTGGCGTCCGCGATCTGCGCCAGTGCGAACATGCGGTGCGGCGCAACTACCCGATACTCGGCAACATCCGCTACATGGTCGAAGGCATCCGTCCGGAGATTCGTCAGTATTTGCTCGAGAGCGATCAGGAACGCGTACCGTTTTCCCGCGCACAGCGCTCGCTGGTCTATGCGCGGGCGAAGAATCAGGTGGATGACAAGCCCTTCGGCACCCTTATCGATGTTTATGAACCGGGATACGAATGCATCGGCCATTCGATCCGCACCGCAGCGGTCAGCGACCCCGAAACCTTTCGCGTGTCCATCGGCGGACCGCAGTGCGAGCAGCCCTACTCCGCATCGGTGTTCAATATTTCAGCGATGAGCTTCGGCTCGCTCAGCGGCAATGCCATTCAGGCGCTGAACCGTGGTGCCAAGCTCGGCGGCTTCTATCACGACACGGGCGAAGGCAGCATCAGCACCTATCACCGCCAGCACGGCGGTGATCTGGTCTGGGAACTGGGCAGCGGATATTTCGGCTGCCGCACCGAGAGCGGGGCATTCGATCCGGAACGCTTTGCCGTGCAGGCACGGGACCCGCAGGTCAAGATGATAGAGATCAAGCTTAGCCAAGGCGCTAAACCCGGGCATGGCGGCATCCTGCCAGGGCGCAAGGTCAATGCTGAAATCGCCTCCACTCGCGGCGTGCCGGAAGGCATTGATTGCATCTCCCCCGCGAGCCATAGCGCCTTCGGCACTCCCTTGGAGCTGATGGATTTCATCTCCCGCCTGCGCGAGCTGTCCGGTGGCAAGCCAGTCGGTTTCAAGCTGTGCATCGGTCATCCATGGGAGTTCGTCGGTATCGTCAAGGCGATGCTACAGAGCGGTATCTATCCGGATTTCATCGTGGTTGACGGCAAAGAAGGCGGTACGGGCGCGGCGCCGGTGGAGTTCACCAACCATATCGGTATGCCGCTGCGCGAAAGCCTGTTGTTCGTGCATAACGTGCTGGTCGGCTGCAACCTGCGCGAGCACATCCGCATCGGTGCTAGCGGCAAGATCGTCAGCGCTTTCGACATCACCAGCGTCCTGGCGATGGGCGCCGACTGGGTCAACTCTGCCCGCGGGTTCATGTTCGCGATTGGCTGCATCCAGTCACAGCACTGCCACACCAATCGGTGCCCCACCGGTGTCGCCACCCAGGACCCGCTGCGCCAACGCGCGCTTGTCGTACCCGACAAGGCTGAACGGGTGTTCAGTTTTCACCGCAACACCGTGCACGCCCTGGCCGAACTGCTGGCAGCGGCCGGCCTCTCACACCCGGGTGAACTGGGCCCGCACCACCTGATCCGGCGAATCAGCACGACCGAAATCAAGCTGTTCTCGCAGCTCTACTATTTCGTTCAGCCCGGTGCGCTGCTGGCGAAAAAGATCGACAGCGAATTCTTCGCCAGAATCTGGAGCATGGCCCAGGCGGACAGCTTCGAAGCCATGCCGCAAAAAACCGACCGTGGCGCAGCGCAGGTCGAGGAGCCACTGATCAGCTAACCCCTCCAACCGGCGTCACCGCCAGCCTCCCAGTTTGTTGCGAGCCAACGGCATCGATGACCGCGCGATGCATTAGCTGCGGGGCGCCACCTGCCAGCGCGCGCTCTAATCGGCCAGGGCGCCGCCAAGACCATCACCCGCCAGAATCCTGCCACTCATGACAGGTTCGGCGTGCTTTTGTCAGTTTTCCGCTGAAATGTTCAGCTTTTTACTTTGACAGCACGAGATTTTGACTTTAAGTTTTCGATTCCGAACATTTCCGAACCCCGCGCAGTATTCGGATCATAAAAACAACAGCCCTACAAAGAGGTTCAGTGCATGAGTAACCCGTCCACCCCGACGCTTCGGGGGCAATGCATCGCCGAGTTTCTCGGCACCGCTCTGTTGATCTTCTTCGGTACCGGCTGCGTAGCTGCGCTCAAGCTCGGCGGTGCAGACCTAGGTCTCTGGGAAATAAGCATTATTTGGGGTGTCGGCGTCAGCATGGGTGTGTACCTTGCCGCCGGTGTATCGGGTGCGCATCTGAACCCTGCAGTCTCCATTGCACTCTGGCTGTTCGGCACCTTCGAACGTAACAAGGTCCCCGCCTACATCCTTGCGCAGACGGCGGGCGCCTTCTGCGCCGCTGCGTTGGTTTATGGTCTTTACAGCAGCCTGTTTTTCGATTTCGAACAGGCGCAGCAAATAACCCGTGGCAGTGTCGCCAGCCTGCAGCTCGCATCGGTGTTTTCCACCTACCCGCACCCATCGCTGTCCATCGGCCAGGCGTTTCTGGTGGAAGTGGTGATTACCGCTATCCTGCTGGGGATGATCATGGCGCTGACCGATGACGGTAACGGCCTGCCCCGCGGACCACTGGCGCCCCTGCTGATCGGTCTGCTGATTGCCGTGATTGGCGGGGCGATGGGTCCGCTGACCGGTTTTGCGATGAATCCAGCGCGGGATTTCGGACCGAAACTGATGACATATTTCGCCGGCTGGGGCGAAGTCGCGTTTACTGGCGGACGCGACATTCCGTATTTCCTGGTCCCGCTGCTCGCCCCGGTGCTGGGTGCCTGCATTGGTGCGGCCGGTTACAAGGCGCTGATCTGCAAACATTTGCCAGGGCTGGGAGGCGCTGCGTGCGCGGTCCCCGAGACTAAGCCCGAGGCCGAGTCCTTCACCAAACACGATGTCACTGCCCACGAAGCTCGTTAAGGAATCGACACCATGAGCAACCAGAACAACAAGCAATTCATCGTCGCCCTTGACCAGGGCACCACCAGCTCCCGCGCCATCGTGCTCGACCGCAACGCCAACGTGGTGACCATCGCTCAGCGCGAATTTGCACAGATCTACCCGCAACCAAGCTGGGTCGAGCATGATCCCATGGAAATCTGGGCGACCCAGAGCGGCGTGTTCGTCGAAGCGCTGGCCCAGGCCGGGATCACCAATGAACAGGTTGCCGCCATCGGCATCACTAACCAGCGCGAAACCACCATCGTCTGGGACAAGGTCACAGGCCGGCCGATCTACAACGCCATCGTCTGGCAGAGCCGCCAGAGCACGCCGATCTGCGACCAGCTCAAGCGTGACGGCATGCAGGATCACATTCGCAAGACCACCGGCCTGGTCATCGACCCTTACTTCTCCGGCACCAAGATCAAGTGGATCCTCGACCATGTCGAAGGCAGCCGTGAACGCGCCCGTCGTGGCGAACTCTTGTTCGGTACCGTCGACTGCTGGCTGATCTGGAAGATGACCCAGGGCAAGGCACACGTGACCGATTACACCAACGCTTCGCGCACCATGCTCTACGACATCCACAAGCTGGACTGGGACCCGGTGATGCTGGAGACGCTGGATATCCCGCGTGAAATGCTGCCGGAGGTGCGCTCGTCGTCCGAGGTCTATGGCCACGCCTATCTCGGTTCCGGCCAAAGCACCGGCATCCCCATTGCCGGCATCGCAGGCGACCAGCAAGCGGCGCTGTTCGGCCAGATGTGCGTCGAGCCGGGCCAGGCGAAGAATACCTACGGCACCGGCTGCTTCCTACTGATGAACACCGGCACCAAGGCCGTGCAGTCCGAACATGGCTTGCTCACCACCATCGCCTGCGGGCCGAAAGGCGAGGTGAACTATGCACTCGAAGGCGCCATCTTCAACGGCGGCTCCACGGTGCAGTGGCTGCGCGACGAGTTGAAGGTGATCAACGATTCGCTGGATTCGGAATACTTCGCCACCAAGGTTCAGGACAGCAATGGCGTCTACCTCGTACCGGCATTCACCGGCCTTGGCGCGCCCTACTGGGACCCACGCGCCCGTGGGGCACTGTTCGGTCTGACGCGGGGCGTAAAGGTCGACCACATCATCCGCGCCGCGCTCGAATCCATCGCCTACCAGACACGCGACGTACTCGATGCCATGCAGCAGGATGCCGGCGAGCGCCTGCGCTCACTGCGCGTGGATGGCGGCGCAGTGGCGAACAACTTCCTCATGCAGTTCCAGGCCGATCTGCTCGGTACCCAGGTCGAGCGCCCGGAAATGAAGGAAACCACCGCCCTTGGTGCCGCTTACCTGGCGGGTCTGGCAACTGGCTTCTGGAGCAGCCTGGATGAGTTGCGCAGCAAGGCCACAATCGAGCGCGTGTTCGAACCCGCCTGCGACGACGAGATGCGTGAGGCCCTCTACAAGGGCTGGAAGAAGGCGGTGGGGCGCACCCGCGACTGGGAAGAGGAATAAGCCCCAACGCACAAGCACCCCTGTCATCGCGCCCGGCCCGGTCCTGAACCGCGCCGGGCGCGTTTATTCGCAAACGAACAATTCTTTAATCAAACCCCAGACTGCGGCATCCTTCACGGCATATCGATAAGAAGGAAGCCTCCATGAGTCTGGCCCCACGACAGCAGAGCATTCTCGACCTGGTCCGCGAGCGCGGCTACGTCAGCATCGAAGAGCTGGCGCAACAGTTTGCGGTGACGCCCCAGACCATCCGCCGTGACATCAACCAGCTCGGCGAAGCCGGCCTGCTACGCCGCTACCACGGTGGTGCCGCTCACGATTCCAGCGTACAGAACACCGCCTATACCCAGCGAGCCCGGCAGATGCGCGACGAGAAACGGCGCATCGCCGACGCCATGGCCGCACACATCCCTGACCAGGCGTCGCTGTTCATCAACATCGGCACCACCACCGAAGCCATCGCTCACGCCCTGCTCAACCACCGCGACCTCAAGGTGATCACCAACAATCTGCACGTGGCGAGCATCCTCAGTCCCAAGGAAGACTTCGACGTGCTGATCGCCGGCGGCAACGTGCGCAGCGACGGCGGCGTGGTCGGTCAGGCCACCGCGGATTTCATCGGGCAGTTCAAGGTCGACTATGCGCTGATCGGCATCAGCGGGATCGATGAAGACGGTACCCTGCTGGACTTCGATTACCAGGAGGTCCGGGTCTCACAAGCCATCATTCACAACGCGCGGAAGGTCTTTCTCGCTGCAGATTCGAGCAAGTTCGGCCGCAGCGCCATGACCCGTCTCGGTTCGCTTGAACAGATCGACATGTTGTTTACTGAAGCTCAACCACCGGAAGCCTTTCTGGCCTTGCTGGCGCAGCATGATGTAAAGCTGGAAATCACTAACTGAGCCACTCTCTAAGGGCGGGCCGGTGCAATACCGAAGCCCGCCGTGCCCCCGGCCAGGAGTGTTCACGCCTCGCCTGCGCCCCGCATCCCCAGGCCCGAACTCAAGCTAGACGACAATTTCACCTAGCGCTGAGCATTCGCTAACACCTGCAAACAGCGCCTCCTTCACGGTGGGCTGAAGCCCACCCTACCTTCGTGAATCACAATCACCTCCCGCAGTCGCTGCGGTCAAAGGGGCGCATGCCAGCTGAAACTGCTGGTCAATGATGGAATGCCAGCACCAATTAGCAGTTCGTATAGGTTCGATTATTTTCTTTTGATATAAGAAATGAACATCCACTGTAGAGAGGCAAGCTCTTCTGCGCTAGGATGTTCATATTCGAAAATAAATGTTCGTTCTTGAGGAGGATGCCGTGAGCGAAACCGTCTCCGAGCTGTACGACATTGCCGTGATAGGCGGTGGGATCAATGGTGTGGGCATAGCTGCGGATGCAGCCGGTCGGGGCTTGTCGGTGTTCCTCTGCGAGCGCGACGACCTGGCCAGTCATACGTCCTCAGCCAGCAGCAAGCTCATCCACGGCGGCCTGCGCTACCTTGAGCATTATGAATTTCGCCTGGTTCGCGAGGCACTCGCCGAACGCGAAGTGCTCCTGGCCAAAGCGCCCCACATCGTCAAACCGATGCGCTTCGTACTGCCGCATCGCCCACATCTGCGCCCGGCCTGGATGATCCGGGCCGGACTGTTCCTGTACGACAACCTGGGCAGGCGCGAAAAGCTCCCGGCGTCGCGGGGGTTGCGCTTTGGCTCGGAGAGCCCGCTCAAAGCCGAGATCAAGCGCGGTTTCGAATATTCCGATTGCTGGGTCGACGATGCGCGGCTGGTGGTGCTCAACGCGATGGCCGCGCGCGAGAAAGGCGCACACATCCACACCCGGACCCAGTGCCTGAGCGCCAAGCGCGCCGCCGGCATTTGGCACGTCGAGTTGCAGCGACAGGACGGCACTCGGTTTTCCTTACGCGCCAAGGCACTAATTAATGCGGCAGGCCCCTGGGTAGCGCAGTTCATCGGTGACAAGCTGCAGCAGCGTTCGCCCTACGGCATTCGGCTGATTCAGGGGAGCCACATCATCGTGCCCAAACTGTACGAAGGCGAGCAGGCGTACATCATGCAGAACGAGGATCGGCGCATCGTCTTTGCCATCCCGTATCTCGACCGTTACACCATGATTGGCACGACCGATCGCGAGTACCGTGGCGACCCGGCCACAGTGAGCATCAGCGAAGAAGAAATCGCCTACTTGCTGGGTGTCGCCAATACGCACTTTCGCAAGCAGCTCGAGGCTAAGGACATCCTGCACAGTTTTGCAGGGGTCAGGCCCCTGTGTGATGACGAATCGGACAACCCCTCCGCCGTCACCCGTGACTACACATTGTCGCTGTCGGCAGAAGAAAAGCAGGCGCCGCTGCTTTCGGTTTTCGGCGGCAAACTGACCACCTACCGCAAGCTGGCCGAGTCGGCGATGGCTCAACTCAAGCCCTACTTCCCCCGCATGGGCGAAAGTTGGACAGCCAGTGCCCCGCTGCCCGGCGGCGAAGGCATGAGCACGGGCGAGGCGCTCGCTGCAGAGCTGATGGCCGAGATCAGAGGCATTGATCGACCGCTCGCCAAACGCTGGGCGACCCTCTATGGCAATCGGGTTTGGCGCATGCTCGGCGATGCCCGCTCGCTCGATGCGCTAGGAGAGAACTTCGGCCAGCATCTATATGCACAGGAAGTTGATTATTTGCGCCGCGAAGAGTGGGCCACTCAGGTCGACGATATCCTCTGGCGCCGGAGCAAACTTGGCCTGGCATTCACCGCGGATGAACTGACCCGCCTGCAGCACTACTTGCAAGCGCACGTGAGCAGGACGACCGACGTAGACGCGGCCTGACGGCCGCGACGTTTCGGATCGCCGCCGATTGCGGTAGGCTCAGCGACTTCTCAAGACGGAGTAACACCCCATGGCCCGAGCCACTGCCCGCCACATCCTGGTTCCCACTGAAGAAAAGTGCAACGAGCTGAAAGCTGCCATCGAAGGTGGCGCCGATTTCGCTCAGGTTGCCAAGGACAATTCCACCTGCCCGTCGAGCCGCCAAGGCGGTGACCTGGGTTCGTTCGGTCCTGGCCAGATGGTCAAGGAATTCGACACTGTTGTGTTCAGCGCCCCGCTGAACCAGGTGCAAGGTCCGGTGAAGACCCAGTTCGGTTATCACCTGCTGGAAGTGACCAGCCGCCAGGACTGATCCTGCTGTCCCCGCGCATCTTGCGCGGGGATGCCCAGGCCGCTCAGCCATCGAGGCGCCGAGCGACCCCCTTCCAAGCCGTACCTCCCCGCTTCATCGTGAGTCCGATCACGCCTCCAGACGGAAACGACCAGTCAGCGCTTTGAGTCCGTTCATGCTCTGCATGATGGTGTTGCCTGACGCCGCGGTGTCGTGGGTGGCGCTGGCCGCCTGATCGGCTACCTGAGCGATACGGGTCAGCGACTGGTTCATGTCCTCGGCAACCTGTGACTGCTCCTCGGCCGCCGTCGCGATCTGGTTCGTCATGCCGCGAATGGTCTGCACCGCACCAACGATCTCGCCCAAGGCATGTTGCGCCGCTTCGATCTGGGTAAGCGTCGTCGAGCTGCTCTGGCGTGAAGCATCCATGGCATCGCCGGCACGGGTGGCCTGGCTCTGCAGACGCTCGACCAGCACACTGACCTCCTTAGCCGAATCCTGTGTGCGACTGGCCAGGCTGCGTACCTCGTCTGCAACCACGGCAAAGCCGCGTCCCTGCTCGCCTGCTCGTGCAGCTTCGATGGCGGCGTTGAGCGCCAGCAAATTGGTCTGCTCGGCGATGCCGCTGATCACGTTGAGCACCTTGCCAATCTCGTGACTGTCCTTCACCAGCTGCTGCATCACACCGGCCAACCCGTCGACATGGCCGGTCAAGGCGCGGATGGCGGTGACCGATTCGTTCATCACCGCATTACCAGCGCTGGTTTCCTGCTCGGCGAGATCCGCCGCACTGGCCGCTTCGACGGTGCTTCGCGCCACTTCCTGCGAGGTGGCGAGCATCTCGTTCATGGCGGTGGCGACCTGATCAATCTCGGCCTGCTGCGCCTCGACGTTGCGCGCACTGTCGCCTGCCAGATTTGCCATGCGTACGCACTGGCCATCGGCTTCATCGGCGGCCTGACGCACCCCACGAATCATCTCGCCGACCTGCACCAGCAGGCGGTTATACGCAAGAGTGATCATGCCAATTTCGTCGTCAGCATGGCGCACCTGCAGCGGCGCGGAGAAATCACCCTGACTGACCTTTTCCAACCGACTGCGGAGCTCATCGACCTGCAGCATCAGCCAGTTCATGCCGGCGATTCTTCCGAGAATTACCAGAAATAGAATGCACAGCGTCGAGGCCATGGCGACCCAAAGTTGCTGTGAAGCACTGCGATTAGCCTCGGCGGAAATCAGCGACACCACCTCGTTGGACGCTGCGAGAATTTCGTTGGCATCTGCGGCGACCGCTTTCAGATCAGCGCTCTGGCCCGTCGCAAGCGCCTGCACGGCGGGACGATAGCGCTGCCATATCTGGTCAACGCGCTGCAGATGAGGCTTGGCACTGGCCAGTTCTACCGGGGCAACGCCCTGGCTGCCATCGCCGTTGAGCAGCAGACGGTGCGACTGTTCGAAACGCTGAATGGTCTTCTCCACGTCTGCAGGCCCACCGATGCCCTGGGAAGCCAACAACGCCTCTTTCATCATCTTCTGGCTGAGCATGCGCTGGGCGCCGGCCATGTCGATCTGGCTGGCGTCCTTGCTGGACATGAACAGCACCCCAGCGGTCAGGGCCGCGCAAAGAAAGATCAGGCTGTAGGAAAAGAAGAACTGGTGGTTGATGGTACGCAGACCCAATCCGCGCAATACAGACTGGATGACGTTCGCCAAAGTGCTGGTCATAGGTGTATCCAACTACAGGGAAGGTAAAGCGCTGCCATCACTCGACGGCGTCGCAGTTACCCACTTCTCGGCTGTAACAGAGGCAACTTGATAGCCGTCGATCACCTTTCTGAAAGTCCCGTCATACGGGCGTTTGATCCATTTCAGGACACTCATGAGACAAGTCCCCACGCACTGATCCAGATCAATTAAACAGCTTCAAATAGACACATTTTTGGCCGACCGAACGCCGTATAACGACTATGGTCAGGTAATGGCAGGGAGACTTGTCTGGCACCCATTTTCTTCATTGAGGACTCGTCATGTTTCATGTAACCCGCATTGGTGACAATCGCATCGACGTGGATTTCTCCGGCAAACTCGACAGCAGCGAGATGCGCTTCGCACTCGACGAACTGATGCGAAAATCAGAGGGCATCAGCCACGGCCAAATGCTCTATCGCATTGGTGATTTCGATATACCGACCCTGGGCGCGATGGGTGTCGAACTGGCGCGAATCCCCCAGCTGTTTCGCTTCATCCGCCGCTTCGATCGCTGCGCAGTGGTGTCCAACAAGGACTGGCTGCGCAGGGCCAGCGAGATCGAGGGTGCGCTGTTCCCCGGCCTGGCCATCAAGGCCTTCGACGAGAACCAGAACACCGAAGCGCATAACTGGCTGGAGAGCCAGAACTGACCAGGCTTCCCGACAGCCCGCTAGCGGGGCGTACCAAATACCTGGGTCCAGTAGCTGCCGGCGGCGCTGGACTTGTCGATAGCGTAGGCCGCGCCCATCTCGGTGAAATCCGGATTCATGATGTTGCTGCAATGCCCGGGGCTGGCCAACCAACCCGCCATGACCTGATCTGCCGCCCCCTGCCCCGCCGCAATGTTCTCGCCGATACGCTCCCAGCTGTACCCGGCACGGTTGGCGCGGTCACTCACCATGCTGCCATCCGGCGCCCGATGGCTGAAGAAGTCCTGTTTGGCCATATCGCGGCTGTGCGCCAGGGCAGCATCGGCCAGCTCGCCGTTCCAGCTCAACGCCGGTGCCGCCTCGAAGGCCCGACTACCGCAGTTGCGCGGCTGCGCCCTCGCTTCATTGACCCTCTGCAGAATGTTCTTGCCAACCTGTTGCCAGTCGCCAAGGTCGGGCGAAAGCAGTGGCTTGGCCAGCAGCACCTGCCAGGTGTTGCCCTGGCGCGACACCCCGATTTCGGCGAACTCATGGCTACGCAGGGGTGCGCAATATCGCTGCTTGAGGGCTTGCATTGCGCTTTGCGCATCGCCCGGCCCTGAGACCGAGATGGCTTGCAGTTTGGATGGCCTATAACCGCCATCCTGCAACGCCTGCTGCAACTGCGCCCCGCTGGTGGCGGGTGCCACGGCCAGCGCAGCATTGGGCGCCAGTGGCCCGACCGCCTGGGCTTCGCCACTTCCGCAGGCTTCCTCGGCCTCACGAAATTCATTGATCAAGCCGATCAAGGGGTCAGATTCCTGCGCATGCGCCGGGCACGCCAGGCTCGTTGCCAGGATCAGCAGGGCGCCAGCCGCCACACGGGTTGGCGCACCGTCTGCTGAGGATGTGATTGGAGTCTTGATAAGCGGGGTCATGGGTCACCTGTCTGTCTGCGATTAAAGATGCTGACCACGATCCGTCGCGGGCGATCCGCTCCGGCACACCGCCAAACTTGTAAGGTCGTCTAAGACCACAACCAGGCGGCGATGATGCGATGATGCACAGCGCTGCCCAACCCCGACCCGCCCCCCTGACCACACTCATGACCCTTTCTGATTTCCTGCTGTTTGCCCTGCCGGCGATCTTCCTCACCGGCCTGTCCAAAGGCGGCTTCGGTGGCGCCCTGGGCGGCATCGCCGTACCGCTGCTGGCGCTGGCGATATCGCCGAAACAAGCTGCCGCAGTAATGCTGCCGATTCTCTGTCTGGCTGATGTCGTGGGCCTCAAGGCTTACGTCGGCCACTGGGACAAGGCGAATCTGAAGGTGATGATGCCGGGCGCGTTGATTGGCATTGCGCTGGGCTCGCTGACCTTCGGCATGCTCGACGAGCGCATGATCGGCCTGATGATGGGCGCAATCGCTGTTGGCTTCGTACTGCTAGGGCTGATCACCAACAACGACAAGCCGCGACCGCTGCAGCGCGGTCGTGGCACGTTGCTCTCCTCTATTGCCGGCTTCACCAGTTTCGTCGCACACGCCGGCGGGCCGCCGATCATGATGCACCTGCTGCCGCAGCAGCTGGACAAGCTCCGCTACGTGGCAACCATCAACCTGTTCTTCCTGATGACCAATGCGATCAAGCTGATCCCCTACGCCGCGCTCGGCCAGTTCAGCCGCGAAAACCTGCTACTCAGCCTGACGCTGGCGCCGGTAGTGCCGTTCGGCGTCTGGGCCGGGCTTTGGCTGCACAAGCGCATCGACCACAAATTGTTCTATCGGATCGCTCGCCTTGGGATGCTCCTGGCCGGGTTGCAGTTGATCTACAAAAGCCTCTGAAACGCGCACCAGGCACGACCGGCCGCCCGGTTTTCTGAACGTTCGCACCACTGCCCAGTCGGATTTAGTGAACCCACTGCAAAGGAGTCATCCTCATGCTGAAGTTTCTGGGCAGCACAGTAGGCATCATCTTTCTGATCGGTCTGTTGGTCGTGATCGGCTTGTTCGCGCTGATTTTCTAACGCCAACGAAAGACGATTGCATTGCAACCACGGTGCCTCGGTACGCACAACGGCACGTTGCAAGATTCACTGACAGGCCGCCGTCACACGGCGGCCTGTTCGTATCCGGCCTCTGCCCTCCGAATGCTGATGATCGCCATGTCTTCTCGCCTCGCTAACCCGTTTCCTGCCCTGCTACGCCCGCTCGCCCTGCTGATGCTGCTCTGCATGTCCATGCTGCCGACGATGCACGTATGGGCGCAGGAGGGCGTGGCGACGGTGCGCCTGGATGGCCGCGCGCTGTTCCGTATCGGCCCCAGCGAAGAACTCGAAGCGCGACCACGGGCACGGCAAATCGAACGGCAACTGGCAGCCGTGCTGGAAACGCCCAAAGGCATCACGCGGGCGCGTATCGAGCCAACTGAATCCGAGGAGGATGAGGGGCTGCAGATCAGCGTAGCCGGACGACCGCTGATGGTGGTCTCGCCGGCCGATGCCGAAGCCAACGGCCAGCCGCTCGACCGACTGGCCCGCGACTGGGCAGCGATATTCGACCGGGCTCTGGCAACGGCTGCCAAACGCCGTGATTCAGACCGTGGGCGGTTCTTGACCTCGGTGCAGTCGAGCGTCGAAAACGCCTTTGCGCGCCTGGTCGAATCCGCGGTCAATATCATTCCGCGGGTACTGGCCGCCCTGCTGGTCCTGCTGTTGTTCTGGGGGCTGGCCACCGGCGTACGCGCGCTGATGAAGAAAATCGTGCGTCGCCTGGCGAATGATCTGACCGTCGAGAATTTAGTCCGGCAGGTGAGCTACTACGCGGTCTGGGTGCTCGGCATCATCGTCGCAGCGAGTGCTTTTGGCCTGGAGCCCAGCACCCTGGCCACCGGCCTTGGCCTGACCAGTCTGGCGCTGGGTTTTGCGCTCAAGGACATTCTCTCCAACTTCGTCAGTGGGCTGCTGATCCTGACGCTGCGGCCGTTCCAGCTGGGCGACCAGATCATCATCGGCGAGACCGAGGGCAGCGTGGAGCGCATCGAGCTGCGCGCCACCCAGATCCGCACCTATGACGGACGCCGCGTACTGGTCCCCAACGCCGAGACCTTCACCTCGCGTGTCACCAACAACACGGCGGCGCCAGTCCGCCGCGGCAAGGTGGTCTGCAAGCTGTATTACGGCATCGACATCGAGACCATCAGCGCCGTGATGCGTGACGCCGCCCAACAAACACCCGGTGTACTAGCGACTCCGCACGCCGAGGTCCTGCTGATCGATCTGGGCGACAGTCAGCTGGTCTTCGATGTGCTGTTCTGGTGCGACTCGCGCCGCTCGGATTTCGTCACCACCGCCTCGGAGGTACGCAAGGCCCTGGTCGCCGAGCTGCTTAACGCGGGAATCACGCTGCCAGATCAGGCGAGGCAGCACATCGTGGTACATACGCCGAAAAGCTGATCGCGGCTCCTCGTGCCGTCGAGCGCTGCTGCATAACCGCTTGAAGACATGGCAGGCGCAGCCCCAGGCGCTCGCCCTCCCGAGCGCCGCCAAGACCTGATTTCGTTACAGGCACGAACCGAAACGGGCGATGAACCGGAACCGCATCAGCTAACCGCGGTCGAGTGTAGGTCGGCGCGCTATACCGCGGCGCAGACGGTGCACGAGCCAAAAGGTCAAACTGAATGAGGCAGTTCCTGGAAAACGCGGTGCTGGTAGGCGCCCTGTCGCTGTTACTGGCGGCCTGCTCCGATGACGAACAAGGCCAACAACCGGCACCACCACCGCCCGAGGTGGAAGTCATGACGGTCGACCCTCGGCCGATCCCCAACATTATCGAGCTTCCAGGGCGGGTCCAGGCTGTGCGCATTGCTGAGATCCGCGCCCGGGTCAACGGCATCATCCAGAAGCGGTTGTATGAGGAAGGCACCGACGTCGAGGTCGGCACGCCGCTGTTCCAGATCGATCCGCGAGAAATGCGCGCCAGTTTGAAGGCCGCCAAAGCCGCGTTGGAACGCGCTGAAGCAACAGCCCTGAACGCCGCTCAGGATGTCAGGCGCTACAAAGGCCTGGTCGCCAAGCAGGCCATCAGCCAGCAGGAATATGACACCGCGCAGGCCACCTTGCGCACCGCCAAGGCGGATGTGTCCCAAGCCGAGGCTAACGTCCAGTCGGCTGAGCTCGATCTGGAATACACCACGGTCGAGTCCCCCATCGAAGGCCGCGCAGGTCGCGCCCAGGTCACCGAAGGTGCGCTGGTCAGCGCCAGCGAGGGCACCCTGCTGACCACGGTGGAGCAGTTCGATCCGGTGTATGTGAACTTTGCTCAGTCTAGCTCCGATCTGCTGCAGATTCGTGCACGGCTTGCCTCCGGCGCGCTGAAGCTGCCTGACGACGGCCGTGTCGAGGTAAAGCTGATCCTCGAAAACGGCGCCGAATACTCGCATCCCGGTTACGTCAACTTCTACGCCATGAGCATCGACGAAACCACCGGCACCGTGGCCGTGCGTGCCGAATTCCCTAACCCGGACCGCCTGCTCCTGCCCGGTCAGTTCGTCCGGGCCCGGATGAATGCCGGCACCCGTCCGAACGGCGTACTGATTCCGCAGCGCGCCGTCATGGTCAATGACCAGGCGGCGCGGGTGCTGCTGGTGGGTGAGGACGACAAGGTCGCCTCGGGCGAAGTCGAACTGGGCGAGCTGCAGGGCAGCGACTGGGTCATTCGTGATGGCCTCAAGGCTGGAGACACAGTGATCGTCGAAGGCGGTGGCAGCGTCCGCAAGGGCGCAGCTGTGCGAACCACCCCCTTCCAACGTGAGGAGCCGCCGGAACCAACCGAGCCGTCGACCACCTCAGAGTCCGCACGATGACGCCTGCGTTCTTCATCCGTCGGCCGGTATTTGCCTGGGTCATCGCGCTGGGAATCTTGCTAGGCGGTGTGCTGGCCCTGCGTTCGCTGCCCGTCGAGCAGTACCCGAGCATCGCGCCACCAGCGCTGCGCATCGGCGTTACCTATCCCGGTGCTGACGCGTCGGTGCTCGAAACCAACGTGACCCAGGTGATCGAACAAGAGCTGAACGGCGTCGAGGGTTTCCTCTACATGGATTCCTCGAGCCGCTCCAACGGTAGCGCCTCGATCGAGCTGACGTTCGAGGCCGGCACCGACATCGATATCGCCCAGATGGAAGTGCAGAACCGCCTGAGCCGGGTCGAGCAGCGCCTGCCGGAGGAGGTTCGCCGGCAGGGTATCCAGGTGTTCCAGGCATCGCGGGACTTCCTGCTTATCATCTCGCTGTTCTCCGAGAACGGCACCATGAGCACGCTGGAGCTGGGCCACTTCGCCACCACCCGCGTGCTCGACGAATTGCGCCGCGTGCAGGGCGTCGGCGATATCCGCGAGTTCTACACAGCCTATGCCATGCGCATCTGGCTCAATCCGGACCGCCTCGCCAGCTTCGGCCTATCCGCCGCCGACGTGCTGGCTGCAGTTCAGGAGCAGAACAGCCAATCGGCCGGCGGCGCCCTCGGCGATCTGCCACTGGCTGAAGGCATCGAGATCAACGCACCGCTGGAAACCCGTGGTCGCTTCAGTACGCCGGAGGAGTTTGCCTCGATCATCCTGCGCGCGACGCCGGACGGCTCGGCGATACGGCTGCGCGACGTGGCCCGGGTCGAGCTCGGCGCACAGAACTACACCTCGCGTAGCGAGCTCAATGGCCAGCCTGCCGCGGGGCTCGCCGTGCAGCTATCCCCCGGCGCGAACGCGCTGGACACGGCGGCAGCAGTCAAACAGCGGATGCGCGAACTGGCCGAAGGCTTTCCCGAAGACATCGCCTGGACGGTGCCATTCGACTCGACGCCGTTCATCTCATCTTCGATTCAGCAGGTGGTGGTCACCCTGCTCCAGGCGATGGCGCTGGTGGTGCTGGTGATGCTGCTGTTCCTGCAGAACTGGCGCACCACGGTGATTCCCACCATCGTCATACCAATCACCCTGGCAGGCACCTGCCTCGGACTCTGGATAGCCGGATTTTCGATCAACCTGCTGAGCCTGTTCGGCATGGTTTTGGCGATCGGCACCCTGGTGGACGATGCCATCGTGGTGGTGGAGAACGTCAAACGAATCATGGACGAAGAGCAGCTGCCGCCCTACCAGGCCACGGTGAAAGCCATGGAGCAGGTCACCGCGCCGATTATCGGCACGACCGTCGCGCTGATCGCCGTGTTTGTGCCGCTGGCGTTCTTTCCAGGTTCAACCGGCGGCATCTACCGCCAGTTCGCCGTGACGCTGTCGATTGCCGTGGCCACCTCGACGGTGCTGGCGCTGGTGCTGACCCCTGCGCTCTGCGCAGCGCTGCTCAAACCGAGCCAACCGGACGACGGCAAGCCCGGTCTGAGTCAACGGATCTTCGGTCCGTTCAACCGCTGGATGGAGCGCACCACCGACCGTTACCACCATGCAGTCGGCGGCATGCTCGCCCGGCCCCTTTGGTTTCTATTGGCGTTTGTCGGCTTGCTGGCGCTGACGGCCTTTCTTTACCTGCGGATGCCCAGCGCTTTCCTGCCCGACGAAGACCAGGGATCTTTGATGACGGTGATCCAAGCGCCAGCCGGCGCAACGATCGAGCGCACCGAGGAAGCCGTCGAGCAGGTCAAGGCGTTCTACGCCGAACATCCACTGGTCGAGGACGCGATCACGGTCTACGGCTTCAGCTTTTTCGGTCAGGGCCAGGCGCACGCGATGTCCTTTGTACGGCTGATCCCCTGGGACCAGCGCACCGAAGACGGCAGTTCTGCCCAGGCGCTGGTGCGCGAAGCCATGGGACGCTTCTCGCAGATCAAGGAAGCCCGGGTGTTCGCCCTGAATCCCCCCTCGATCCCCGGACTGGGTGTGGCCGGTGGCTTTACCTTCAAGCTCGAAGACCGTGGCGGCGCGGGTTACCAGGCGCTGCTCAACGCCCGCAATCAGTTACTGGGCAAGGCCAGCGAAAGCCCTGTGCTCCAGAACGCGCGACCTGAAGGCGCCGATGACGCGCCGCGCCTGCGGGTCAACATCGACCGCATCAAGGCACGGGCGCTGGGGCTTTCGATCAATGAGGTCAATGCAACGCTGGCGATCGCCTTCGGCAGTGCCTATGCCAACGACTTCAACCGTGACGGACGTGTCCTGCAGGTGCTACTTCAGGCCGAGGCGCCCTATCGCATGACGCCACAGGATGTGCTCGATCTGAAAGTGATTAACGACCAGGGCGAGAGCGTGCCATTTGGCGCCTTCACTACGGTGGACTGGACCGAAGGGCCGACCCAGTTGCAGCGTTACAACGGCTACCCGGCGCTGACCCTGTCCGGCAGCGCCGCGCCCGGGTCGACTACCGGTGAAGCGATGACCGAGATGGAGCGGCTGGCATCCGAGCTGCCAGGCAGCTTCAGCTATGAGTGGACCGGCGCCTCGCTGGAGGAACAGCAGGCCTCTGGACAGGTCGGTCTGTTGCTGGGGCTGTCGCTGCTGGTGGTGCTGATGGTCCTGGCCGCGCTGTATGAAAGCTGGACGGTGCCCATCGCGGTCCTGCTGGTGGTGCCATTCGGCGCGCTGGGCGCCGTGCTGTTTGCGATGATTCGCGACCTCCCGGCGGATGTCTACTTCAACGTCGGCCTGGTGACCATCATCGGCCTGTCGGCGAAGAACGCGATTCTCATCGTGGAGTTCGCCATCGAAGAAGAAGGCCACGGCAAGAACCTGACCGATGCGGTGATGAACGCAGTGCGCCTGCGTTTCCGCCCAATCCTGATGACTTCGCTGACCTTCATTCTCGGCATGCTGCCGCTGGTCCTGTCGACCGGTGCCGGCGCGGCGGGTCGGGTTGCGGTGGGTACCGGCGTGATGGGTGGCATGATCGTCGCCACCCTGCTCGGGTTGTTCTACATCCCCCTGTTTTATCTGTCTGTGCGTCGCTGGCTGACCAAGCGTCGACCACCAACTGCTGAAGACAAGGCGCACCCAGCCGAGGAAAAGGAGGCGCCGGACAATGCCTGACCCGCGGTTGAAATTTGCACCCCTACTCATGGCCGGTTTGCTTGCTGGCTGCCAGCTCGCGCCGCCCCATAAACAGCCGCCCTCCCCCAGCGCTGCGCAGTATCCGGCTGAATATCGACCGATGGACGGCGAGGTGCTGGCCAGCGAGATCGGCTGGCGCGAGTTCCTGGAAGATCCACGCCTTGAGCTGTACATCGAAACGGCCCTGCAGCGGAATCGCGACCTGCAGATCGCCGTGGCCCGAATCGAAGAAGCCCGCGGCCAGTTTGGCGTGCAAGGTGCCGACCGCTACCCGACGCTGGCTGCAACGGCCGATGCCAGCCGCGGCCGCTTTCCCATCGGCAGCGCTGGTGCGGCAGGCGGCGCTTCCTCGAGAGCCGCCGGTGGTTCGAGCAGCCAGATCACCGAGCAATTCTCGGTAGGGCTGGGCATCTCCGCGTTCGAACTCGACTTCTGGGGGCGAGTACGCAACCTCACCGAGGCTGCGCGTACTCAATACCTCGCGACGGTCGAGGCGCAACGCGCCTTCCGGTTGTCATTGATTGCCGATGTGGCCTCGACCTACCTCGCCGTCCGCGGCGCTGAGGCGCGCATCGATCTGGCCGAAGCGACGCTGCAGAGTCGCCGCGATGGCCTGCGTATCGCTCGCGTGCGCTTTGAGGCGGGGATCACCTCAGCGCTGGATCTGAACCAGGCGCAGGCGCTGCTGACCCAGGCCAAGACCGAGCTGGCCAGCTTGCACCTGATTCGTGCCGAGCAGAGTAACTATCTCACCCAGCTGCTAGGCGGGCCGCTGCAGCAGCCATTGCCGGCGCCGCTACCGCTGGCCGAACAGATTGAACCGCTGCAGCTGGATGCCGGGCTGCCATCTGAACTGCTGCTGGTAAGGCCGGACATTCTAGGTGCCGAGCTGGACCTACGCGCGGCGCGCGCCAACATCGGCGTGGCGAGGGCGGCGTTTTTCCCGCAGATCTCGCTGACCGGCAGCTTCGGCTATATCTCCAACGAGTTGGACAATCTGGTCAGCCGTGACAACCGCACCTGGAGCATCGGGCCCAGTCTCTACCTGCCGCTGTTCGACTTCGGCCGCAACCGCGGCAACCTGACCGTCGCTGAGGCCCGTGAAAACGTGGCTGTAGCCGAATACGAAAGCACCATCGAAACCGCCTTCAGGGAAGTGGCTGATGCCCTCGCCGGCCGCCGCTACCTGGCCGAACAGGTCGCCGCGCAGGCCGAAAATGTCGCCACACTGCGACGCATCGCCGATCTCGCGCGTGAACGCTATGCCGAAGGCGTGGTGAACTACCTGCAGGTACTCGATGCCGAGCGCAACCTGTTCGACGCCGAACAGGCGTTCGTAGAGGTCAAGCGTGCTCAAGTGCAGAATCTGGTGAGTCTGTACATCGCGCTGGGTGGCGGAACGCAGGTTTCGTCAGCACCAACCGGTCCAGCGCAGCGGGACGCGACCTCGAATCGCTAAGCCGCGGAACAGCGCCTTTCCCGACCTACGGCGACGAATCCTCAACCGGGCGTGATGGTCCAAAAATCACCACATAACGACCTGAGGAAATGAAATGGGCCTGTTCGACAAGATCAAAGACAAACTCGGCATGGGCGGCGTGAGCAACGAAGCACACAAGCCGGTCGATCGGAACAACACTCCGAACCAGCATGCGCCGGATACGGTTGTTGATTCGGAGCGGCCTACCGCCGCACACAACGCAACCACCACGCCGCCCGGTGTGGCGCCCAGCCCCGAAGGCGTAGCTCACTCAGCGGGTTCCTCAACCAGCGCAGTGGACGTTCCAGCAAAGCTCGACGCCATGGCCGCCAATCATCCGGAACAGCTGAACTGGCGCACCTCCATCGTCGATCTGCTCAAGCTGTTGGGTCTGGACAGCAGCCTGGAATCGCGCAAAGAACTCGCCACTGAACTGGGTTGCCCGCAGGACAAGATGGGCGATTCAGCCCAGATGAATACCTGGCTGCACCGCACCGTTATGCACAAGCTCGCCGAACATGGCGGCACCGTTCCGCCTGAACTGCGGACCTGATAGACCTCCGCGCTTCGCCGGGTGCTGGTCACCCGGCAAGTACCGACTTGCAGCAGGCTGGCTCCTAGAAAAATAGGTGTGCAAGCCATGTAGGAGCGAGCTTGCTCGCGAACTGGCTGAGACGCCTCGTTCCACCAGTTGTTCGTGCGAACCCAGGATCCACGCTGGCTAGACGTAATTAGCTAATGCCACCGTTCAATCGTCCAGCGACGGCCCGATCATCTCGGCCAGTTGCGGATACACACCTGGACAGGCGACAAGATAAGGATTGCCGAGCAGCAACCCATCATTGCGGAAGAAGTCGTTGACCTGACCGCCCGCCTCTTTCACCAGCACCAGCCCGGCCATGCAGTCCCAACTTTTCAGCTCCGTTTCGTAATAGCCGAGCAGTCTTCCGGCGGCCACGTAGGCGGTCATCAGTGCGCCTGAGCCGTTTCGGAAGAACATGCCACCTTCGGCCAGCAGCTTTTCCATGAACGGAATGAAGTGTTCTTTACCACGCGGATGGAACGTGCCGGTGGCGGTCACGCCTTGCCCGACGCGTGTTGCCGTGCTGACCTTCAACGGCGTGTCATTGACGAATGCACCTCTACCCAGACAACCATGAAACAGCTCGTTGTGGTTGGGATCGGCGATAGCGCCCAGGTGCGGCTCGCCGTCGATCAGCAGGCCGATCGACACGCACCAGTTGTGCAGGCCATTGACGAAGCAGGCGGTGCCATCGATCGGGTCGATGACCCAGACGCAGCGTGCGCCCAGATCAGCCGAGCCACTCTCTTCCCCGAGGAAGCCGTCCTCAGGGAAGAGCTGAGTCAAGCGCTCACGGATAAAGGCTTCGATCTGCTTGTCGGCAATGCTGACCACGTCCTGCAGATCGTCGCCCTTGTGTTCGACCGTCAGTGCCTCACGCTTGCGGTAGAAGTCCATGCCCAGCTGTGCGGCCTCGAGGGCAAGGGATTTGGCGCTGGCATAGCGCGCGTCGATATCGAGGAATTGCTCGGAAGTCATGACCGTCCTGTGAATCGGGTGCGCGGGTGCCGCGCGGAAGGCAGATTCTAGAGAATTGGTGGCAACGGTCATACCGGACGATGCCGCTTGCGCGCATTAACGCGCCGATAAACGTCCACCTTGAGCGGCTGACCAGGCGGAGCCGCTCATAATAGTCAATGCTATTCGTCGCCCTGCTCGTGCAGGCGCACATTGAGCTCATCGACCACCGGCGCCCATTCAGCGTCGTCCATCAACTGTTCCTTGAGAAACGAGCCTTGGGCGTCGCTCCAGAACGGCGCTTCGGAAACCTTCATATGGTTGGGGATCGGACGGTGGCTGGCGATGAAGGCGTCGATACTGGCCGGGTCGGAAGGCAGGCCAAGTTGCTCGAAAAGTGTACCGAGGTCTTTGTTGGGTAATTCCATGTAAGGGCTCCGTCAGGCTATGCAGAAAAACTGGACCGCCTCGCTGGCAATCCTCTACTAGATAGAGGTGGTGGAGCGCCGCACAGTTCAACCGGAAACAGGCACGGGACCCATAGAGGCCCATTTTCGTACCGAGCAGAAATAAAAAAACCCGCCGCAGCCAAAAGGCCGCGACAGGTTGGAAAAGGTCAAGCGGCCTTGTCGAAAAGCTGCCGCCCCTGATCGAGACATTGGTCGACCAGCCACTTGCCATGGGCGATGGATGCCCGCTGTGCCTGTTCGAGCTCCGCCATGAAGGCGTGCCCCACCGGAAGCGCCATGCGTCGGGTCGTCTGCCCCTGGGGATTGCTGATACGGCATCCGCCGGCCCACGGAGTCGGCGTGCCTGGATGTTCCATTACCTCTGCGGTAATGACGTGGTCACGGTATTCACACTGCATCATGGTCATGATGTCACCTCGCCTGCTGGTGGCACGGGTTGGCCGGAGCTCGCCCACGTGCCTGATGGCCCCCCTTTCCGTCCGTTAAGTTGCCGCAGAGTCTCGAGCGCACGATAGCCCGGCGTCCAATGCAGCTCCTCCATTGTGTATAGCACAGGCACCAAGGCTCGCAGGCCCGGTCATCGGATCGACAGGGCCATGTGAGAACGGGCTATGGAAGGTCTTTAGCGGGAGGCAGGCTTCGCGGGTGAAGCCTGCCGGGTGCAGGGGACGACAGCAGTCAGGAGCTGCGCAGTTGCTCGTCGGCAAGAAAGTCTTCTTCAAGCAAGGCGTCACGGCCTTCGACTTCCAGAGTTTCGCCTTCCAGAGGCGTCGGGGCTGAGGCACGCTTGCTGCGCAGCTTGCCAAACTGATGATTCAAGGCATTGTTGAGCTTGTCGATGGCGCCATCGACCGCCAGTTCCAGCGAGGCCGCCTTGTGCGTGACCGATACCGGTTGCAGGCCTTTGGGTCGAGCCTCGATTTGGCAGCGCTTGTCCTGCGCGCCAGCCTTGACGCCGTTCTCGTCGTTCAGGTGCACCACGACGCGGGTGACTTCGTCGTCGAATCGATCCAGCTTGTCGGCAACACTGCCACTGACCCACTCAACGAGACGGGCGCTGCCTTCGATGTGGTTATCGCTATGAACTTGGATCTGCATATGCTCTTCCTTCTACGCGATCAGGTAACCACCGTTCAGCCACAAACGGCCTGATCTAGGAATGCCACTATTGTGCAGAATAAGCAAGACCAAGAAAGCCGCGTTTCGCTTGTGGTAAATGGCCGGGGTCTGGCGGTGTGATATCGAGAAATGGAATCAGCTGTCAGCGGACAGTTTCTTCTTCGGATAGATGTCGTAACGGCTGGACTTGCCCTCGAGGCTGTAGCCCGGCTTGGGTCCCACGATGGTGGGCGCTTTGCGTGGCCGCTTCACCACTACCCGATGGCTGGCCAGCGCCAAAGCCTGTTCGAGCAAGGCGCCCGCATCCAGATCGTCCCCGACAAAAGGCCGGAACAGGCGCATTTCCTTTTTCACCAGGGCGCTTTTTTCCCGGTGCGGAAACATCGGATCGAGATAGATGACCTGCGGCGGCTCGCCCTGCCACTGGCGCATCAACTCAATGGCATTGCCCTGCCGCAAACGCATACGTTCGACAATAGCGCGCACCTCGGCATCCTCACTACCGCGCCGCAAACCATCCTCCAGCAGCGCGGCAATCAAAGGCTGGCGCTCGAACAGCACCATTTCGCAGCCCAGCGTCGCCAGCACGAAAGCATCTCGGCCGAGGCCCGCGGTGGCGTCGAGCACACGGGGACGGATGCCGGGTTGGATGCCTACCGCCTTGGCGATCATCTGACCGCTGCCACCGCCGAACTGACGACGATGCGCAGCGCCGCCTTCGACGAAATCCACCCGGACCGGCCCTGGCGCGTGAGGGCCGAGCAGTTGCAGTTGCAGGCCGGCCTCCCCGAGCTGCAGGGCGAACTCCGCCTCGTCCGCCTGCACCGGCAACCCCAGCCGCGACGCCCAGGCGCCGACCAGCTCCGCAAATTGCGGTGCGAGGGCTTCGATACGGACCAACGGGCATGAGGCGGTCATAGGGGAAACTCAGGGTCGGAAAAACGCCACATTTTGCCAGAGGCAACGCCCGGATGCCTCAGCGGCACATGCCGAAACCGCCCATATCCACATGGAAATGATCGTGATGAGCCGCGTTGTACTCAGGGCTCAGGGTGATCTTGAAAACATTGCAGGCAGCCGCCTTTACGTCGCGCAGGAAGTGCGCTTTGTCGTCATCGCCGTTCCAGTCGCGCGCAACGGTAATGCGCGTGCCGTCCTCCAGCCTGAAGCCGGCCAGGTCCAGCGCGTTTGCCGAAGCGTGCTGGCTTCGCCTGTTGCTTCGCGCGATATTGCGGCAGGCAAAGCTGCCGAAATGATCGACCCGAACCACAGGCTGACCGAAGACCCGCTGTGCGGCAGGCTGCAGACCATGCCTTTCGAACAGCGCATAAGCCGCGGCCAATGGACAGGTCGCCAGAAAAGCGCCGTTGAACCGCACGCCCGAGTCGCTGACGCGTACGGCATTTTCGACCGGGCAACCGGGCTGCGGGGTGCTGTCAGGCACAGCCACGTAGTTCAAGCCGGAGGTCTTCAAGGCTTGTTCACACAGTGCGCGATCCTGCTGCAACCGTTGCAGTTTGAACGAGGTCAGCAGGTTCGGCGCCTCGCGGATATCCAGTGGCGCCCAGGGGTTCCATTTCGCCGGGACGTCCACATGCCCACGCCAGACGGCATAGGCGAACCCGGCCAGAGCGACGAGCAGCAACAGGAATACACGGCCTAAAGTCATAGGTGTTTCGGCAACGCCGAGACTTGAAGGTTGCAGCGCAGCCGGTAGCCCTTGGACTTTCAGCGCTGCCCAGGCGCGCCGAGCAGTGAGAGCTGCGAATCGGTTTGCATGGGTGGCGCGGCCAACGGTGGCAAGCCTGGGAGCAGCGCGCTAAGCAGGTCATGGAAACGCATGGCCAGATCCGGTGCCAGCTGGTTGTCAGGGGTATGCAGGTAAACGTGCGGGCGCTTGCCCGCCTCTATCCACTCAGCGACCTTGCTCAGCCAAGGGGCCAGGAAGCGATCGTTAGCTTCCAATTCGGGATGCCCTACAAAGCGGAGCTGCGGAGATTCGCTGAACGCCGCAGGCCGCACCGGTAACCGCGGTTTCTTGCGCTGGGCATGCAGCAACGCAGGATCGCTGGACCGACAACTGAACAACGCACGGGTGTCCATGCAGATCCGCTCGACGCCTCGCTCACGCAGCATCCGGTTCAACGCCCGCTCCTCTTCGCCTTTGGCAAAGAACGCGGCATGCCGCACCTCCACGGCAAGTGGGCGATCCAGCGTCTCGATCAGGTGCGCCAGCTCGTCAAGACGCGCCGGGCCGAACGACGCGGGTAGCTGCAACCAGAACGGCGTCACCCGTGACCCAAGGGGCGCCAGGAGGGCGAGGAACGAGCGGATCAGATCCTCGACTTCACGTAAATCAGGCGCCTGACTGATGTCACGCGGCAGCTTGGCGCAGAAGCGGAAGCCTTCCGGCATCACAGCTGCCCAGCGCTCGACTTTCTGCGCAGAAGGCCAGGCATAAAGCGTGGTGTTGCCCTCGACCGTGTTGAATACTGAGCAGTAGCGCGCCAGGTAATCGCTCGCGGGCAGCCCTGACGGATAGAGCGAACCGCGCCATCCGGCATCGTTCCACGACGGGCAACCGAGAAAATAGGGAAGATTCAAACGGGTTCAATACGCCTCAGGCGTAGAGATCAAGGCCGAGCACTTCATGGGCGTCGAGGTCGGCCGTGAAGCTGGCGGTAGTGCCATAGCTCTGCAGCGCCTGAGTGGCACGGCTGGTGAGCGGACGTTCCATCATGGCCTCAAAGCGCGCCGGCATGAAGTCGCCGGAGATAACCGAACCGTAGTCGGCCGACTGGCTCTTGCTGCCTCGGGCGAGGTATTCGTAGGTGGAATCGGCTTGGCTGGCCGGCGTGACGATAGACTCGCGCGCCTGTTCCGCAGCCCTTTCGCTTTCGCGATAAGGGACCGGCGCACTGCCAGGATGGGCAGGACGTTCGATGGGATAGGCTGAGGGGGCGAGACCGTTGAGGCGCATCATTCACCTGTTCAAGTTGGTCGACTCTAGCGAGCCGACCCGCAATTGGCAATGCCGCTGGTCATCGCGGGGCCTTGGGCGTGGCGACGTTATCACGCAGGTAGATCGGCTGGGCTTGATCGGCCTCTACCGCTTCCCCGCGCGCCCAGGCAAAGCCGGCCAGCGTGAGCAGATCCAACGCATGCGGCAGCAGGGTAGCGTCGCTTGCGGAGGTCTGAACGGCGAGCCGCGCGCCATAACCCCAGCCGGTGCCCGCACCGAACCATTGGCCATCGCTTGCGCGAGGCAAGCTGACCTGCTCCGGCGGCAACACCGCCTCGCTGCCAGCCAGCTGCATCTCACCCTGCTGAACCCGGTAGCACCCCCAGTAGACCTCGTCCATACGGGCATCAATCGCCACCGCAACCTGCTCAGTTCCCTGCTCTCGGTGCGCCCGCTGGGCAATGGTCGCCAGGGTCGAGACAGGCAGTACTGGCCGCTCCAGCGCGAACGCCAGGCCCTGCACCACACCAACCGCGATACGCACTCCGGTAAAAGCACCGGGACCACGGCCAAACGCCAGCGCATCGACTGCCGATAGGGCAATGCCTGCGTCGCTCAGCAGCGTCTGGATCATAGGTAGAAGACGCTGGGCATGCAGCCGCGGAATCACCTCGTAATGGCTCAACACTCGACCGTCATGCAACAGCGCGACGGAGCAGGCTTCGGTGGCGGTATCCAGGGCCAGCAGCGTGGTCATCAGATGTTCCGGTCGGCAGGGAAAAGGGGCGCGATTGTAGCAGTTGCGCTTGTGCCGATTGAATATCGAACTCCTTCGACAACATGTAGATACCCAGAAAACAAAAACGGCCCGCAAGCGGGCCGTCTCGGAAATCCAGAAGTGTCAGCTGATCGCTGCCATCACCTTGGCGGTGATCTCTTCAACAGTGCCGACGCCTTCGACGCGACTGCACTTGGGCGTGCCCTGCACCGCTTCCAGGTTCTGGTAGAAGGCGACCAGCGGCTTGGTCTGGGAATGATAAAGGCTCAGACGGTGACGGATGGTTTCCTCAAGATCGTCCTTGCGCTGAATCAGCTCTTCGCCTGTCAGATCATCGACTCCAGCCACCTTCGGCGGGTTGTGCTCGGTGTGATAAACGCGGCCTGAAGCCGGGTGCACACGACGACCCGACAGGCGACCGACGATCTCCTCGTCGTCTACCGCAATCTCCAGCACATGGTCCAGGTGAACGCCCGCATCACGCAGCGCTTCGGCCTGGGGAATGGTGCGAGGGAAGCCATCAAAGAGGAAACCGTTAGCGCAATCAGGCTGCTGCAGGCGCTCTTGGATCAAAGCAATGATGATCTCGTCGGAGACCAGACCACCACTGTCCATGACGTCCTTGACCTGCAGGCCCAGCGGCGATTCAGCCTTGACCGCTGCACGCAACATGTCGCCCGTGGAGATTTGCGGAACGGTGAACTTCTCGGTGATGAAGCGGGCCTGTGTGCCTTTCCCGGCACCCGGCGCTCCCAGCAGAATGATGCGCATGGAGTAAGTCCTCAAGTTTGCAAATGGATGCCGCCAGGATCAATGCAACGCACTTTCAGCCCTGGCGAATCAAAAAATCTGGTCTGCCGCCATGCGACAAAAGGTTGAACACGATACACAGCGCACAGAATGCAGACAAGCGGCGCCCGGGGCGCCGCAGCAAGCTGATCAAGACGGGCCTGATAGGACGAAAAAATGCCACAGACTGCTCATGAAAGCGTTTCCCAGACGCGACCTGAGCAGCCCCTGTGAGCGTCAGCCAGTGTTGCGCAATCCGGCTGCAATGCCTGCCACGCTGACCAGCAAGGCTTGCTCCAGAGGGCTTTCCGCCGGGCTTTGCTGTTGCCGTGAACGTGCCAGCAGTTCGGTCTGCATCAGATGCAACGGATCGAGATAGGTATTGCGCAGGCTGAACGCTTCAAGGCTGGTAGGGTTGTGCGCCAGCAGCACTGACTGCCCGGTCAACTCGAGCACCGCCGCAACCGCCTGCGACAATCTGTCACGCAGATCGCACCCTAACGGCAGCAGCTCTGCGCTGACCAGACGCGCATCGTAGCGTTCGGCGATCTCCGCGTCGGCTTTGGCCAGGACCATCTCAAGCATGTCGATGCGGGTGCTGAAAAACGGCCAGTGCTCGCGCATCGTCTTGAGCCGTTCACGTTCGCCTCGTTCTAACGCGCCGCGTAGGGCCTGCTCCCAGCCCAGCCAGGCGGGCAGCATCAGTCGCGTCTGGGTCCAGGCGAATATCCAGGGAATCGCGCGCAGGCTTTCGACACCGCCTGCGCGGCGCTTCGATGGGCGGCTGCCCAACGGCAGCCGCCCAAGCTCCTGTTCCGGCGTCGCCTGGCGGAAATATTCGACGAACTGCGGATGGTCGCGCACCACGCTGCGGTAGGTCGACACGCCGTCTGCCGCGAGCTTTTCCATGGTTTCACGCCAGTCCGGCTCAGGCATAGGCGGTGGTAGCAAGGTCGCTTCGAGCACAGCTGCCAGGTAAAGGCTGAGATTTTGCTCGGCGATATCCGGCAGGCCAAACTTGAAACGGATCATTTCCCCCTGCTCGGTGGTCCGGAATCGCCCCGCCACCGATCCCGGGGGTTGGGAAAGAATGGCCGCGTGCGCCGGTCCGCCACCACGTCCAACCGTGCCGCCACGGCCATGGAATAGAAGCAGTTCGACCTGATGATCACGGCAGATCTCGACCAGGTTTTCCTGCGCACGGTACTGCGCCCAGGCCGCCGCGGTGGTGCCGGCATCCTTGGCAGAATCCGAATAGCCGATCATCACTTCCTGCGGGCCTTGCAAACGCTGCCGATAGCCGGGCAACCCGAGCAATTTGTCGATGGCCGGGCCGGCATTGTCGAGATCGGCCAGTGTCTCGAACAGCGGCACGACCCGCATCGGGCGTTGCAGCCCTGCCTCCTTGAGCAGCAGCTGTACGGCCAGCACATCCGAGGCACCCTTGGCCATGGAAATGACATAGGAGCCAAGCGAGGCGCCGGGGGCCTGCGCCACCACGCGGCAGGTATCAAGCACTTCGGCCGTTTCGGCCGAGGGTTGGAAGTTAGGCGGTAGCAACGGCCGGCGGTTATTCAATTCCGACTGCAGGAAATCCAGACGCTGCTGCTCATCCCACTGATCGTAATGGCCGATACCCAAATAATCGGTAATTTCCGCCAGCGCGGCAACATGCCGGGACGAGTCCTGGCGGACATCCAGACGCACCAGAAATAGACCGAACGCAGCGGCCCGACGCAGGGTGTCGAGTAAGTCGCCGTCGGCAATCATGCCCATCCCGCAGGCGTGCAGCGAGTGGTAACAGAGCTCCAGCGGTTCGCACAGATCGCGGTTGTTCAGCAACACCTCTGCTGGTGCAGGCTGGTCATGCTCGAGCGCCATACTGGCCCATTCACGCGTGGCCTGCAGACGTTCGCGCAGGGTCTTGAGCAGGGCCCGGTAAGGCTCGGCCGACTGCCCGCTGCGCTTGAGCAGTTCATCGCTGGCGGTCTGCATCGACAGCGCCGTGATCAAGCCGTCGATATCTCGCAGGAACAGGTCTGCAGCAACCCCGCGCGCCAGCAGCAGGACTTCCCGGGTGACCTTCGCCGTCACATTGGGGTTGCCGTCACGGTCGCCGCCCATCCAGGATGCAAAGCGGATCGGCGCGACGTCCAGCGGCAGATGCAGGCTGGTGCTGCGTTTGAGCGCCTGATCGGTCTGTCGCAGAACGTTCGGAAGCGCTTGCCACAACGAATTCTCGATCACGGCAAACCCCCACTTCGCCTCCTCTACTGGCGTTGGCCGGCTGCGACGAATCTCTTCGGTATGCCAGGCCTCGGCCACAAGCCGCTGCAGCCGCAGCTCGATCTTGGCCAGTTCGCCCGGGCCGAGGTCAGTGTGATCCCGAGCCGCCAGCTGCGCGGCAATGGCGTCGTATTTCTGGATCAAGGTGCGCCGTGAGACTTCGGTCGGGTGTGCGGTCAGCACCAGCTCGATATCGAGTCGGCCAACCTGACGCGCCAGGAACTCCTGGCCGAATCCTTCGCCTTTCAGGCGTTCGAGCAGGCCATCCAATGCGCCGGCTTCGGACGGGGCCGGCTCGTCGGGGCGCCGCCTGCGCACCTGGTGATATTGCTCAGCAATATTGGCCAGGTTGAGAAACTGACTGAAGGCGCGGGTCATCGGCAGCATCTCGTCATCGCCCAACCCGTCGAGCGTTTCCTGCAGCAGCCGCGCACCGTCAGCCGAGCCACGGCGCGCGCCCTTGGCGCCCTTGCGGATACGCTCGATCTTGTCGAAGAAGGCATCGCCGTGTTGCTCGCGAATTGCATTGCCCAGCAGCTCGCCGAGCAGATGAACGTTTTCGCGCAAACGCGCGTCAATCTTCGCCATGTTCGCCTCTCTTTTACAGGCCGCCGCATCGGAAGTTCGTAACTGAATGCCCGCGATGCTGAACGGCTACGCTGTAGGAACCGTCCAAACAGAGTGCACAGCGTCTACGACTAAGACAAGGCATAGCAGAGCAAGCCTGTCGATGCTGGGTCGTAATACCCGCCAATATTGCTCGCGAGGCGAGCTAAGGATGGAGCTAGATGAAGATTTCAGAATTGGTCCGTGAATGGGAAAGCAGTGCCAAGGGCCGCATGAGCGCCGCCCAGTACACCATCCCATTGGATGTCGAAAGCGCGGCAAGGCTGGCTGCTCTGGGCGAAATGTATCCGAAGCGCAGCACCGAAGAGCTGCTGGGCGAACTGGTCGGCGCAGCCCTCGAAGGGATCGAGACCAGCCTTCCCTACGAGCAGGGTTCCAAGGTGATTTCGACGGACGAGCAAGGCGACCCGATCTACGAAGACATCGGACCAACGCCGCGATTCCTGGCGCTCTCGCGCAAGCATCTCGAGCGTTTACTTGCCGAACGGGCTGAGAAATCCTGATCGAATCCGAACGCTGAACAGCCGTCCATGCGTCCGAGGTAGCCCGTGCATGCCACCTCGTGCCTTGTTCAATGGCTCTAGATCGCCGTCCTCTCGTCGTTTCGTTTGTTTTTCACTGGAACGATTACAGCCAGCCGGCCTCACAAAAACATGCCCGTTCTGATTGCTGACCATTTTTAACAAGTGCAAGCCACAGCGTAACGGGCACTGTTTTCGATATCCCATCCGATATCCCAATGGAGACTGGCCATGAAAATGAACACCATCGAAAGCCCGCTATCGCGATTCCAGCTACCCAAGCTGGCAGCCGTTGCACTTGGGGGCCTGTTGCTGGTTGGCTGTGCCGGCAATCCACCCAACGAGCAGTTCGCTGTAACCGAATCGGCCGTCCGTAGCGCCGTCAGCGCTGGGGCTACCCAGTACGCTCCCGTGGATATGCGTGCCGCTCAGGAAAAGTGGAAGCAAGCCGAACTTGCCATGCAGAAAGAAAACTATGACGAAGCCCGTCGACTTGCACAGCAGGCCGAATGGGACGCACGCGTTGCGGAGCGCAAGGCACAAGCTGCCAAGGCCCAAAAGGCCGTTGAGGACGCCCAGAAGGGAATTCAGGAGCTGCGCGAAGAAAGCATGCGCGGCCTTCAGCAGTAACCCTATCCCTTCCGCACTCCCTTTAGCAGAGGATGAATCGACATGCATAAGCTAGTAGCCATCCCCACAGCGATCGCCATGAGCATCGGTCTTGCTGCCTGCTCGTCGCAGCCCAACCAGAATCTGGAAACGGCACGCAGCGAGTTCGCATCACTGCAGAGCAATCCGCTGTCACAAAAATATGCCGCCCTGGAAACCCAGGACGCCTCCAAGCAACTCGACGAAGCCAACAAGGCCTATCTGAGCGACGCGGATGAAGAGCGCGTCGACCAGCTTGCCTATCTGGCCAACCGCCGGATTGACCTGGCCGAGCAGACCATCGAATTGCGCAAGGCTGAGCAACAGATCGAGCAGGCTTCCACCAAGCGGGCGCAGGCACGGCTTGAATCCCGCGAGGCGATGCTCAAGCGTCAGCAAGACGAGATCCGCCAGCTGCAGCAGGACCTGCAGGCCAAGCAGACCGAGCGCGGCACTCTGGTGACCTTTGGCGACGTGCTGTTCGACCTGAATAAGGCCGAGCTCAAGTCAGCCGGCATGCGTGATGTACAGAAGCTGGCGGAGTTTCTAAACGAAAATCCGGAGCGCAAGGTCATGGTCGAAGGCTATACCGATAGCACCGGCTCCGACTCTTACAACCAGCAGCTGTCGGAGCGTCGAGCTGAAGCGGTGCGCCGTGCGCTGGTCCGTTCCGGTGTGGAAATCGATCGAATCCAGACCGTCGGTTACGGTGAAGCGTATCCGGTCGCAAGCAACGACTCGCCAGCAAGCCGGGCGATGAATCGTCGCGTCGAAGTGACGATCTCCAACGATAACAAGCGCGTAGCACCGCGCTCTTCCATGCAGCAATAGCCGCTCGGAAACGCGTCGGCAGTACCGAAGCCCGCCTTATGGCGGGCTTCTTGTTTTCATGGCGGTGCGACGCTACGGCTTGGTTGCCGGAGCCCGCTCGGTCGGCACCTGCTGACCCATGCAGCGGATCGCGCGCTTGCGGTTATCCACCAGCACACCGGTCAGGCCTTTCTGCTCGGTATCGAAAAGCACCAGCACACCGTCGATGCACTCCGCTACCTGGGGCGCGGGCTTGAGCGAGACCCGATAGTCTTCACCGGGAATGGTCTTGAGCATCGTGTAGTCGGCCAGCAACAGGGCGTCCTCCGGCTTGGCGATGTGCACGTAACCATAGAAGGAGAGCACCGCAACGGTGCCTATGACGCTGCCGATGGCGGTGAGAATCAGCGGAATGGGGTTGCGTTCGGACATGACGGGGTCGCCTGATCAAAGGGCCGGTATTGTCGCAAAAATAACGGCTTGAGCGCGAAACCCGCTCGCTGCCCGCCCCGATCATTCGACGTGGAGCCCTTCCGCCAGGGCCGGCTTGCCGCGAAAGTGCCAGCAAACTTGTTTGGCAGTAATCGTCCACCATTGCCAAGACGAATAGCTCTTCCCGCTCACACGCTAACCATCGAAGGTTGTTCAACTGCTGCGCTGCCATGCTTGCCGTTGCACGCGAGCGTCCACCTGCCTTCAATAGAACGAGCCCGACATGGTCCTATCCGCCAGCCCCGACGCCCCCGACCTGAACCAAGCCTTCGCTGCAGTCCCAGACCTGATCGCTTATTGGGCCAGGCATCGGCCGGACCAATCGGCGCTACTTCAAGATGGGCGCCGCCTGAGTTACGCAGAACTCGACACCTTGATCAGCAGCGTCGCCGCCGCGCTGCAGCGTGACGGTCTGCTGCCCGGCAACTCGTTGGCGATCTGTGCCTACAACTCGATTGAATACGCCGTCGTGTTTCTCGGCGCGTTGCGCGCCGGCTTAGCCGTGGCACCGGTGGCGCCCTCGGCCAGTGCCGAAAGCCTGCTGACCATGCTCGCTGACGCCGCGCCCCGCCTGCTATTTATTGACGCTCATGCGGCGCAACACCTGGAGCCGGTAGAAGCACGCTTGCCCTGTCCAACCCTGCGCCTGGACCAGACGGCGGCGAATGGACTGTCCGGTTGGCTGAGTGATGCCACGCCAGAGTCTGTAGCGATCCAGCCGGAATGGGCGTTCAACATCATCTATTCGTCCGGCACCACCGGGGAGCCCAAGGGCATCGTGCAATCTCACGCCATGCGTTGGGCCCATGTTCGACGCAGTGCCGCCTACGGATACGGCGATGAGGCCACCACGCTTATCTCCACGCCGCTGTACTCCAACACCACGCTGGTGGCGTTTCTCCCAACCCTGGCTCTGGGCAGCTGCGTGGTGCTGATGAGCAAGTTCGACGCGGGCGAATACCTGCGCCTTGCCCAGCGGCACGCGGTGACCCATACGATGCTGGTGCCGGTGCAGTACCAGCGGCTCATGGCGCGCGAGGACTTCGAGCAATACGATCTCAGCCACTTCCGCTACAAAATGTGCACCAGCGCGCCGTTCGGTGCCGCACTGAAAGCCGAAGTCCTGGCACGCTGGCCCGGCGGGCTGATCGACACCTACGGCATGACCGAGGGCGGCGGCACCTGCATTCTGGCTGCGCACGAGTACCCGGATAAATTGCACACGGTCGGCCGTCCGGCTGAGGGGCATGACATTCGTGTGATTGACGATGAAGGCCACGAGTTGCCTGTCGGCTCGATTGGAGAAATCGTCGGACATTCCCCCGCAATGATGACCGGCTACCTGAACAAGCCCGAGAAAACGGCCGAAGCCGAATGGTTCGACCCCAGCGGTAAACGCTTCATCCGTACCGGCGACATTGGTCGCTTCGATGCGGACGGGTTCCTGACGCTGGTTGACCGCAAAAAGGACATGATCATTTCCGGCGGTTTCAATCTCTACCCTAGTGATCTCGAGGCGATTCTGCGTGAGCATCCGGCCATCGCCGATGTCGCTGTGTTCGGCGTGCCCTCGACGCGCTGGGGTGAAACGCCGGTCGCCTTCGTGGTGCTCGCCAAGGGCGAGATGGCGACCCCCGAGGCGCTGCTGGACGGGTTCAACAGCCGCGTGGGCAAGACGCAACGCCTGGCACAACTGGTGCTGACGGACGAGCTGCCGCGCAGTGCCATCGGCAAAGTGCTCAAGCGTGAACTACGCGATCAATACCAGGTTGAGCACGGCGCAGCTGACTGAAGAGAACCAGCCAGCGCCCCCAGGCGCTGGCGCCGCGGCCGGGGCGGCTCATCGAGACCGCAACGTGCCTGGCGCGGATCAATAACCGCGCTGGATATCAATCACGCCGCTAATGGTCCGGCCGTCTTCCAGCGCGACGATCTTCTCGGCGATCTGAACGATGGTCGCCTCGCGCAGCGTTCGCGCGGAAACATGCGGGGTGAGCGACACCTGCGGCATCTGCCAGAACGGATGCGAAGACGGCAGCGGTTCCTCACGGAACACGTCCAGCACTGCGCGAGTCACCTTGCCCTCTTCGATGGCACGGCAGAGATCCTCATCGACCAGATGCTCGCCGCGGCCCACGTTTACGACTACCGCGTCAAGCCGCAGCCGTGACAGCAGCGAGTAGTCGATCAGATCGCGGGTGCTGTCGGTCAAGGGCAGCGTATTGACCAGCACGCGCGTTTCGCCAAGAAAATCATTCAACCCTGCCTCGCCAGCAAAGCAGCGCACGCCGTCAAGGCGGTGCTCGGAGCGCGACCATCCCATAACGGGGTACTCCAGCGTCGCCAGCGTTTTGGCGACACGCTGGCCGATATGCCCAAGCCCGAGCACGCCAACCGGCCACTCGCTGCGTTCGATGGGCCGCCGCAGCTTCCACTGACCGGCCGCCTGCTGTTCACGATAGGCGTCCATGTCGCGGCTGATGCCGATCACATGATAGGCCACGTATTCAGCCATTTGCACCGCCATGCCCGCGTCTTCGAGGCGAACAATCGGAATGTCGCGCGGCAGATTCGGTATGCGTACCAGCGCATCCACGCCGGCGCCGAGGTTGAACACGGCCTTCAGCCGCGGCTCTTTATCGAACAGCGCCGCCGGTGGATGCCAGACGATGGCGTAATCCGCACCGCAACTCGGACTGTCCGGCTGCCAGACCTGGATATCGGCGTCTGGCAACTGTTGCTGAATCAGGCTGGTCCAGCGCTCGGGTTTGGGATCGGCGGCGACGAAGAGGATTTTCATGGTCACTCAGTTTTATTCCTTGGAAGACATCTGCAACGCGCAAAGCGTACTGCTATATCGCATAGACATGCCCATTGGCTTCCAGCAGGCGCAACAACGCAGGCCAGGTCAGCTTGGCGGCGCTGCCCAGCTCAGCCGATTGCTGGCGCGTCGTCTCGATGGCTGCCGCTGACGGCATATGGGTCGGGCCACAGGCCTGAGCGCGCACCTGAATCTCGCAGGCCTTCATCAGGAAGTAGAGGTAGGTGAAGGCTTCGGCGACGGTGCCGCCCGCCGTCAGCACGCCGTGGTTGCGCAGCATCATCATGCGCTTGTCGCCGAGGTCGCGGATCAGCCGCTCGCGTTCGCTCAAGTCCAACGCCACGCCTTCGTATTCGTGATAGCAGAGGTGATCGAGGCAGAGCATCGCGGTCTGGCTTAGCGGCAGCAGTCCATCGCGATGCGCCGAGACTGCCACACCGTCGGCGGCGTGAAGATGCATCACCGCCCCGGCGTCCTCACGCCCCATGTGCACGGCGCTGTGGATGGTGAAGCCGGCCGGGTTGACCCGATGCAGGCTGCCGCTCTGAACAATTTGCCCTTCCTGATCCACCTTCACCAACGACGAGGCGGTGATCTCCTGGAACAACAGCCCGTACGGGTTGATCAGGAAATGATGTTCTGGCCCCGGCACGCGGGCGGAGAGATGGGTGAACACCAGATCATCCCAACCGAAGTGCGCGACCAGTCGATAGGCGGCAGCCAAGTCCTTGCGCACCTGCCATTCAGCTTCCCGATTCGTAGCGGTTGAATCTTGCATCGCATCTGCTCCGTTGATTTGGAAGGCGCCAGCCGGCGCGGGCCCTTGCAATTGCTTGTCACCCCTCAGGCCTGTTCAGCGCCGACGGCGTGTTTGCGGTTTTCTTCTTCCTGCAGCGCACGCCACATCAGCTTGCCAGTGGAGGAGCGAGGCAACGAGCTGACGAACTCCACGTAGACCGGTGCCTTGTAGGCGGCCATCTCGGCCTTGCACCAGTCGATGATGTCCTGCTCGCTGACCTGTCCGGCCTGGCCCTCACGCAGCACAATGCACGCCTTCACCGTCTCGCCGCGCTTGGGGTCGGGCCGCGAAATGACGCAGCACTCCTGAATGGCGGGGTGGCGGTACATCAGGCTTTCCACTTCCGACGGCCAGACCTTGAATCCGGAGGCATTGATCATCCGCTTGACGCGATCGACCAGGAAGAAATAGCCCTCTTCATCGTAGTAGCCCATGTCGCCGGTGCGGAAAAATCGGTGGCCGTCCAGTTCGATGAAGGCGCGTTCGGTCTCTTCCGGGCGGTTCCAGTAGCCCTGGAACAGTTGCGGCCCGCGGCTGACGATTTCGCCCACTTCATCCGGGCCAAGCTCCTGCCCGGTGTTCAGGTCGATGACCCGGCTGTCGACGTCGAACACCGGAATCCCGAGGCACTGCGCCTTGGGTCGCGGCACCGGGTTGATGTGGGTAGCGGCGATGGTCTCGGAAAGCCCATAGCCTTCGATGTAGCGGAGGCCGGTCAGTCGATGCAGCTTTTCTTCCACCGCTTTGGGCATCGCCGCGCCACCGCCACCGACGCTGACCAGACTGGACAGGTCGTAGCGCTCGAGATCCGGATCGGAGAGAAAGTCGATGGCCATGGTGGCGATGTTGACCCAACCGGTCACCTGGTGGCGCTCGATCAGCTGCGCGGCAACCTTGCGGTCCCAGCGGGTCATGATCACGGCAGTGCCGCCGTTGTAGATCGGCCCGCTCATGGCGCCCTGCATGCCGGTCACATGGAAATACGGCAGGGTTGCGAGGATCACCGATTCGCTGGTGCTGTTGGTCCAGACCACCCGATGAATGATGGTCGCCATCGCCGAACGGTGGGTGTGCATGCAGCCCTTGGGCGCGCCGGTGGTGCCGGAGCTGTAGGGGAACACGCAGAGATCGTCCGGGCCGGCCGTGTGCGGGCCGGGTCTGCAGCCTGCGTTGAGGGCATCACGCCAGCCGATGCCCCCCGTGAAACTCGGGGTGACCGCCGCAGCCTGCACTTCAGCCGGCAGCGCCAGGTCGGTGGGCACTCGCACGTAATCCGAATACGCGGCAACCACGACATGCCTTAAATTCGCGGTTCCGACCAGCGGAGCAATGAAGCCGGTCAGCTCCTGCCCACAGAGGCACACGGAGGCGCCGGTGTCGTGCAGATAATGCTCCAGCTCGGCGCTGTGGTTCATCGGATTGACCGGGATCACCACGGCATCGGCGCGCAGAATCGCGTAATAGGCGATGGTAAATTGCGGGGAGTTCTGCATGTACAGCAGTACCCGATCGCCTTTTTCCACGCCCAAATGCTGAAGGTAACCGGCCAGCGCCTCCACCTCGCGCAGGAGTTCGGTATAGGTTATCAGGGTGTCGTAATAGACGATGGCTGGCTTGTCGGGAAAACGCCGCGCCGAGATCTCGAGATTGGTGAACAGGCTGGTTTCCGGCACGCTCAGGTGCTTGGGCAGATCGTCAGGCCAGACCACATGATGACGAGTGAACATTACAGAACTCCTGAATCGCAATTGTTGGCCAGATCGGCCACAGCCCACTCTTCGCCCCATTCGAGCCAGGCACGGGTTTCGCGCAGCGGGGTGATGGCGATGCGCTTCTCGCGCAGCGCTGCGACGTCGAGTTCGGGGTCCGTGAGGTGAGCCGATGAGTGCTCGAAGCCAAGCCACCAGTACGGCAGGCCTCGCCCGTCATGGCCCGCCTGCAAACGCGGCCGGGTGATCGAGCCATGGGACTGACGGGTCATTCGCAGATGGCTGACAAGATCAGCCGAGCACGCCGGGAAATTCACATTCCAGCAGCAGCCGTTCTCATCGCGACGTGCCCACAGCGCACGGATGGTGGCCGCGGCGTAGCGCTCGACGCCTGACCAGTCGATGGCGGTTCGATCAAGGAAGGCCTGGCTCAGACCGATAGCCGGCACGCCCAGCAGATCAGCACTGAGCACCGCCCCAAGGGTTCCGGAATAAGGCACCGAGTCGCCGATGTTCGCCCCACTGTTGACGCCGGACAGCACCAGGTCAGGCGGCGCGTCCTGCAGCCATTCGGCCATGGCGAACATGACGCAGTCCGACGGCGTGCCGGAGACGGCGAAGCGGCGTTCACCGTGGTGGTATACCCGCAACGGCGCATGCACCGAAATGCCCTGACCCGTACCACTCTGGTCGTGCTCGGGTGCGACCACCCAGACTTCCTCGGCCAGTTGCGCGGCAATTCGCTCGAGCAGTGCCAACCCCGGCGCGGCGATACCGTCGTCATTGGTCAGAAGAACGCGCCGTAATAATGGTTTGCTCATGCCACCACCCCGCTGTTGCCACGCTGGGCGATCCGCCAGCCCGCCTCAGCCAAGAGACCGGCACGCTGGCCAACCTGCAACGCATCGGCATTGCTGGCATTGCCCTGCAGGGCTCGCGCGTACACGCCCTGCAGAATCGCCGCGAGCCGGAACAGTGAAAACGCCACGAACACATGCCAGTCGTCGATGCCATCACGCCCGCTCTTCAGGCAATACCGTTGCAGCACCTCGTGCTCGGACGGAATACCCTGCGCCTGCAGATCGATGCCGATCAGACCACGCAAACCGTCGACGCCGGCTGGCAGGTGATACGGCAGGCAGAAGTAGGCCAGGTCCGCCAGCGGATGGCCGACGGTGGACAGCTCCCAATCCAGAATCGCCCCGACCTTCGCCTCGCCCGGCGCGAAGATCAGATTGCCGAGGCGGTAGTCACCGTGGGCAATGGCGCATTCGTCATGCTGCGGGACCTGCTCCGGCAGCCATTGCATCAGATGTTCCATCGCCGGCATGTCGCCGGTGCGAGACGCCTGATACTGACCGGACCAACGTTTCACCTGACGGGCGAAATAGCCCTGAGCCTTGCCGAAATCGCTCAACCCCGACGCTTCAACGTCGACCTGATGCAGCGCGGCCAGCGTATCGATAGCGGCCAGGTGGATCGATTGGCGTTCGGCGACCGGCAATTCGTCCAGGGCCGGGTGACTAAAGATTCGTCCTTCAATGTGGTCCATTACGTAGAACGCGGTGCCTATGATGCTTTCGTCTTCGCACAGCAGGTACACCGAGGGCACCGGCACGCTGCTGTGTTCGGAGAGCGCACGGATCACCTTGTACTCGCGTTCGACCATGTGCGCCGAGGGCAGCACCTTGCCCGGCGGTTTCTTGCGCAGCACGTAACGGCGCCCGGCGCTTTCCAGAAGGTAGGTGGGGTTGGACTGGCCGCCTTGAAACTGATGGACCAGCAGATCGTCACCCATCTGCGGCAGATGCTCGCGCAGGTATCGAGCCAGGGCCGCCTCGTCGAATCGATGCGCAGGCAGAACGTCGATCAGCTCGGGTTCGTTCATCGACGGGTCCTCAACATGCGGTTTCGCCACCATCGGCGACGATCACCTGGCCAGTGATATAGGCACTGGCGGGCACTGCCAGGAAGACCGCGAGACCGGCGATGTCCACCGGCTCACCGATACGGCGCAGCGGTGTCTTTTCGGCGGCGCGGCGAACCCGCTCAGGATCATCGAGCAATGCCTTGGCGAAATCGGTACGCACCAGCCCCGGCGCGATGGCGTTGACGCGGATGCCCTTTGGCCCCCACTCCGCCGCCAGGTTACGCGCCAGTGCCGCTTCGGCTGCTTTGGATACGCCGTAGGTGCCGATCACGGTGTTGCCGCGCAATCCCGCAATGCTGGAAAGCATGATGACCGCGCCTTCGCCACGCTCGGCCATTTGCGGCAGCACCATGTTGGACAGCCAGAAGGTGCCCTTGACGTTGGTGTCCATGATCTTGTCCCAGGCGTCGTCGGTCAGCTCGCTGGTGGGACCGTAAACCGGGTTGGTAGCCGCGTTGCAGACCAGCACGTCGATGCGCCCCCAGGTCTGCAAAGTGGTGTCGACCAGCCGTTGCAGGTCTTCCTTGCGCCCCACGTGGCAGGGCACGGCGATGGCCTCGAAGCCAGCCGCGTTCAGCTCGGCAGCAACGGCCTCGCAGGCGTCGGCCTTGCGGCTAGAAATCACCACCCGCGCGCCGCAACGGGCCATTTCTTCGGCAATGGAGCGACCGATACCGCGAGTGGAACCCGTGATCAGCGCCACCTTTCCAGACAGGTCGAATAAGGGATTGGTCATCGGACGGCATCCTTCTTGTTGTTTTGGTGGAGGCTCAGCGCTTGCTGGCGTAGTTCTTCAGTTCCAGCTTGGCGATGGTGTCCAGATGCACCTCGTCCGGGCCGTCGGCCAGCCGCAGGGTACGTTGGTGCGCCCAGGCTGCCGCCAGGAAGCTGTCCTGGCTGACACCCTTGGCGCCATGGACCTGAATCGCGCGGTCCAGCACCCGCAGCGCCATGCTCGGTGCGGCGGCCTTGATCATCGCGATCTCCTGACGTGCCACCTTGTTGCCAACGGTGTCCATCATGCGTGCCGCCTTCAGCGTCAGCAGGCGGGTCTGCTCGATCTCGATACGGGACCGGGCGATGTCCTTGCGGATCGAATCGAAGTCAGCCAGCGGCTTGCCAAACGCAACACGCGAATGCACCCGCTCGCACATGGCTTGCAAGGCCCGCTCAGCCACGCCGATGGTGCGCATGCAATGGTGAATGCGCCCTGGGCCGAGCCGCCCCTGGGCGATCTCGAAGCCGCGGCCCTCGCCGAGCAGCATGTTGCTGGCAGGCACGCGGACGTTGTTGTAATGGATCTCGGCATGGCCATGAGGCGCATGGTCGTAACCGAACACGTGGAGCGCGCGAACAATCTCGACGCCAGGCGTATCCAGCGGCACGAGGATCATCGACTGTTGCCGATGCCGCTCGGCCGAGGGATTGGTCTTGCCCATGACGATGGCGATCTTGCAGGTGGTAGTCATTGCGCCCGACGACCACCACTTCTGCCCGTTGATCACATACTCGTCGCCTTCGCGACGAATCTCGCAGGCGATATTGGTCGCGTCGGATGACGCAACCTCGGGCTCGGTCATGGAGAAGCAGGAGCGAATCTCGCCATTGAGCAACGGCTTGAGCCACTGTTCCTGCTGCTCTGGCGTGCCGTAGCGCGCCAGGACTTCCATGTTGCCGGTATCCGGCGCTGAGCAGTTGAACACCTCGGCGGCAACATGGGAGCGGCCCATGATTTCGCAGAGATGCGCATACTCGAAATTGGTCAGTCCGGCGCCGTGTTCGCTTTCCGGCAGGAACAGATTCCACAAACCTTGCGCTCGGGCCTTGAGCTTCAATTCCTCGAGGATCGGCGGTGGTGCCCAGCGGTTGCTGGCGGTGGCGACCTGCTCGTGAAAGACGTGTTCGTTCGGGTAGATATGTTCATCCATGAACGCCGTGAGTTGCTGCTGGAGTTCCAGCGCCTTGCCGGTCAGTTCATACATCGCCGTCTTCCTTCTTGTTGTTGGGCACGAGGAAATCCACAGGCACGCCTTGCGCCTGTTCGCTGCCAGAGCGTAGCCGGAAGGTCGCCTCGCCAATCGCCAGCAGGCGATCGTCCGCGTCGCGCACCTCACCCGAGCTATTGAAAATGCGTGTCCCACCGGCCCGTCGCCGACCAATGGCGCGTATCACACCGCCCGAGCATTGGCCGGTGAAGGTGGTGTTGAGCACTAGGGTGATGGCCTTGCGAACGCGTCCCGGATAAGGGCAATAGGTGCCAGCCTCCGCGAGCACCACATCCAGCAGCGCAGTCATCACGCCGCCATGAAGCACGCCGGCCATATTCAGATGACAGGCCTGCACATCGAGCTCGATCACGGCTTCGTCTTCGGTCCAGGACACCTGACGATAGCCAAGCACCTGATGAAAGCCAGGCAGGTCGCTGCCTCCACTGATGGGCAAATGATTGGTCCGGCTGTCATCGACCGGCGGCTCCGTTTCCTGCCCATTCATCGTGTCACTACCGCATAGCTGCCAGCAGCTGCAGAACCGGAGCCTGGACCTTGCGTCTGGGTGTCTCTTGCATCGAGGCGCATGACGAGTCCTCTCGATTGTTTTTGTGGGGGAGTCCTCTTCTTTTCGAAGCTGGCATGCAGAAAACGCTGAGTCAATTCGGAATCCAGTTCCATCAGGCAGAATTATGATGCCCCACAAACAGAACCGTCTAAGCTCAACCTTTACTGGACAGACCACGATCAATCAGTCGCTGCACACCGGACCTGTTATCGAGAAAGGCAGCGATAGCCTTCTGCTAGCGCTTGAAAAAGCTCCGCGCTATGTTAGCTTTCGAGCAGCTTTGCAAAAGTCAGTTCTGCTGTGCGAAACAAGCATGCGACGCACGTGATACAAAGATGGCCTCAGCCAGACAATTACAACAAGAGGACGCGTTATGAAATCCATGCTCAAAAAGCTACTCGTTCCCGCCGGTTTGTTAGCGATGGCGGTCTCCGCCATGGCTCCGCAGATGGCTGCCGCACAGGACGTCACCAAATGGCGCGTGCAATCGCATTGGCCGAGCGCCAGCAGCTCCTACCAAGACAGCCTTGTCAGACTCAAGAATGAAATCGAGCGGCGCACCGACGGGCGGCTGCAGTTGCAGTTGTTCGAATCCGGCGCGCTGTTCAAACCGCAAGAAACCTTCAATGCCGTCAGCCGCGGCATCGTCCAGATGGGCACCATCTCTCCCGGCTACGCGCAGGACAAGATGACCCTCGCCGGTATCGCTTCCGGCCTGCCCTTCGCCTTCCAGAATGTCTGGGAGGCTGCCTACTTCCATAAGCAGATGGGCTTCGAAGACATGCTCCGTGAAGAAGCCGCGCAACACGGCGTCTACTGGTCGACCGATAAGGTCTACCCAACCGAGATGGTGGTGAAGAAGCCAATCAACAGCTGGGAAGACTTCACCAAGCTGAAGATCCGCTCATCCGGTGCGCTGCAGAAGTTTCTCGACGAGGCTGGCGCCTCTACCACCTATCTGCCTGGTGGCGAGCTCTACCCAGCGCTCGATACTGGCGTGGTTGATGGTGCCCACTGGGGCGCGGTCCAGGGTGCCGCCAGCATGAGCTTCTACGAAGTGGCGAAGAATCATGTGCGACCCGCACTGAACATCGCCGGCACCGATGTGATCATCATCAGCCAGAAGGCGCTGGACAAGCTGTCCGAGCGCGACCAGGAGATCGTCAAACAGATCCTCGATGAGCAGTTCTGGTATCGCACCAACGAGTACCTGTATCAGGAACAGATCGCCTTGCAGAAGGCCATCAAGGAACAGGGCGTGAAGGTCAACGTACTGCCGGATGACGTCCAGGCGCGGCTTCGTGAAGTCGCGAAAAAGACCTGGGAAGAAGAAGGCAAGCGTAGCGACAAGTCGGCTGAAGCCTTGCAAAAGCTCAAGACCTTCCTCAGTGACCTCGGTTACCAGTAACCCCCTCGCCTGACCCACTCCCGACGCGGTCACGCGTCGGGAGTGCGATTCGCTCAATCCTTGCTTGTGGGGCCCGTCATGCGCCTGATCCATGCCTACATCAACGGCATCACCCGGCTCAACGAATTCATCGGCCGCTGGGTGGCCTACCTAATCTTTATTATCTTCGCGCTGCTGCTGCTCGAAGTGTTCATGCGCTACCTGTTCTCGAACCCGACCTCCTGGACCAACGAATTCGGGCAGATGCTGTTCGGCGCTTATGTGGTGCTATCCGGCGGCTACGTAATGGCGCACCACGACCACGTCAACGTCGACCTGCTCTACGCCTCGTTCAGCCCCCGCACACGCGCCTCGGTCGACATCTTCACCTCCAGCATGTTTTTCCTGTTTATGGCCGCGCTGCTGTATTTCGGCAGCTCCATGGCCTGGGAGTCGGTTCAAGGCATGGAAACCTCCTACTCCGCCTGGAATCCTCCGATCTGGCCGATCAAGGCGATGATTCCACTCGGCACCTTGCTGTTGTTGCTGCAGGGTATTGCCAAGCTGTTGCAGGACATCCTCATTGCGCTTGGCCGTGAATCGGTCATCGATACCCGCCACGCGGGGGATGCGCCATGAGCATCGAAATCACCACGTTGCTGTTCTTCCTGACGCTGGTCTTCTTTCTTGTACTCGGACTGCCGCTGGCCTTCGTGCTGGGCGGTGTCTCGGTGCTGTTTCTCTATTTCACCTGGGGCGTTGACGCCTTCTACATGGTCGCTTCGCAGATGTGGGGCACCATGGAAAGCTTCACCCTGGTGGCCATCCCGCTGTTCGTGTTCATGGCCATGCTGCTCGAACGAACCGGGGTGGCGCGCGACCTCTACCGCATGATGCACCTGTGGTGCGGCGGCATGCGTGGCGGGCTGGCGATCGGCACGCTGGGGATCTGTGCGGTGTTCGGCGCCATGGTCGGCATCAGCGGCGCGGCGGTCGTGGCGATGGGTACCATTGCCCTGCCGGCCATGCTCGAACGCGGCTATGACAAGCGCATGGTGCTCGGCTGCATCAACACCGGTGGCGGTTGGGGCATTCTGATTCCGCCGAGCATCATGATGATTCTCTACGCGATGATCAGCGGTCAGTCGGTCGGCAAGATGTTCGCCGCCGGCGTCCTGCCGGGCCTGTTGCTGGTTGGGCTGACGGTCACCTACGTGCTGGTGCGCTCGTTCCTGCAACCTCATCTGGCACCTGCACTACCCAAGGAAGAGCGAGGCAGTTGGGCCGAAAAGCTGCGTGCGGTGCGTGCCGTGCTGCTGCCCATCGGCATCGTGGTGATGGTGCTCGGATCCATCATCGGTGGTTTGACGACCCCGACCGAGGCGGCCGCCATGGGCGTGTTCGGTGCACTGATCTCCGCCGCCGTCTATCGCAAGCTGAACTGGCCTGTCCTGCAGGAAGCCGCTATCCGCACCTTCAAGCTGACCGGCATGATCGCCTGGATCCTGTTCGCGGCTCACGCGTTCAGCTCGGCTTACCAGGGCATGGGGGCGCAGTCGCTGATCGAGGGCCTGATGATGGACCTGCCCGGCGGCCGTTGGGCAATCATCATCGTCATGATGGCGATCGTCTTCGTCATGGGCATGTTGCTCGATCCCGTCGGCATCATGCTGATCACCCTGCCGGTGTTCCTGCCGATCGTCGCTTCACTCGGCTTCGATCCGATCTGGTTCGGCGTGCTGTTCGTGATCAACATGGAGATCGGTTACATGACGCCGCCGTTCGGGTTCAACCTCTTCTACCTGAAAGGCATCGTCCCGCCCGGCATCACCATGAAGGACATCTACTGGTCAGTGATTCCCTTCGTGATCGTCAACATCATCGGCATGGGCATCATCATGCTGTTCCCCGAGATCGCGACCTATCTGCCGAACACGCTGTTCTGATCAAGCGCGTGGGAACAAAAAAGCCGGAGCAGATGCTCCGGCTTTTTCATGCGTGTCTATCAGATGATGTTCGCGTAGTCCGCTTCGATGCGGTCCAGGCTCAGGTGGTTGAGGAAGTTGGAGAAGCACATCCAGGCAGACAGCGCATTCAGGTCCTGAAACTGCTGCGGCAGGTACTTCGGCGGCACCACCATGCCCTCCTCGACCAGTTGGCGCAGGGTGCGCATGTCTTCCAGCGTGGTCTTGCCGCAGAACAACAGCGGGATCTGTTCCAGCTTGCCCTTACGCACCGCCAGCTGGATGTAGTTGTAGATCATGATGAAACCCTTCAGGTAGGACAGGTCCTTGGTGAAGGGCAAGCCATCGGGAGACGAGCCGCGAAACACGCGACTGGCATTGCCGTAACTGTCGTCGTCGGAATAGCCCTGCTCGCGGAAAAAGCCGAAGACGTCGAGAAAATCCGCGCCCTCTTCCGCCATGTGGATGGCACGAGTACGGTTGGTGAGTTTGCGCAGGCGCGTCGGGTAAGAGGCGAAAGCGATGACTTCCATCAGGATCGCCAGGCCTTCCTGAGTCACGGTTGAGGACGGCGGGCCTTTGGCCAGGAAGGTGCAGATCGGCTGGTTCTGCCCGTTAAGCGTGGTGCCGACATGGACCAGACCCTCGTGGACTTCCAGCGCCCGTACGTCGCGTTCGTTGAACATCGCATCGCTGCGGATCTTGATGTAATCAGCGCCGGCGGCGGCATCGGCAAGAATGCCATCAGATTCGAATACGCGAATCACGCCTTCACCCTCGCCAAACACCAGATCCAGCCGGCGCTGCAACAAGTCCACTGCCTGCGGTGCGGTAAGCACTTTGGCTTCGTCCTTGAGGTCGCCGCGGTCAGCAATGTTGTTCAGATAGTCGGACAGCATCAGACCGAGGTCGGCGAGCGTCGGATCACCGGCATGAAAGGCGTCAGAAGCAGCGCCGTAAAGCTCCTGGGAAATCAGGCCGAAATCGGCGGTGCCGCGTGCTTCGAGCATGCGGATCACCATCCGGTATTCCTTGCACATGCGCCGCATGATCTGCCCGACCGGGTTGAATTGGCCCAGTTGACGGGTGATGTCGCGTTCGATGTTCTGGAACTCTTCCTTCTTGGCGCTGGAATTAAAGCCAAGCGGACGGCCTTCGTAGTAAGCGCGGTCGACCTGAGGCAGCTCACGGGCGCCAGCGGCAAAAAAACCTTGGCGAATGCTGTCGTCCCATTTCACCGCATCAAGCACACGCAGCGGGGTCTGCGCTTCGACGATACGTTCGGACAGACCGCGCACCGTAAGCTGGTATTCATCCAGGTTGTTACGGGTATTCATCCGTACCTCGTCAGTGATGAGCCATAGCCTTCAACTTATACACCAGCGGACCGTGGCATTCCGGGCCCGGTTCGCGAACTGCCTGCTGGGCGTATAGAAGTGTGTCGGCCGGCATCAGGCAATCTGTACCCAGCCGAAACCGCGAACTGGCTTACCCAAGCCTTGGCACATCAGCCTGGGCATGGCCACGGCAATATGCCCCGCCTACCCTCCGCTGCAGTCATATCGCAGCGTGGGGAGGACAGCCGCTCGACCAATGCGCCGGGCGGCTGGGCGCCTTGATCAGAGCTCGGGACGCATGTGCGGGAACAGGATCACGTCGCGGATCGATGGCGAGTTGGTCAGCAGCATGACCAGACGGTCGATGCCGATACCCTCACCGGCTGTCGGCGGCATGCCGTATTCCAGCGCGCGGACGAAGTCGGCATCGAAATGCATGGCTTCATCATCACCGGCATCCTTGTCACGAACCTGCGCGTGGAAGCGCTCGGCCTGATCCTCGGCATCGTTCAACTCGGAGTAGGCGTTGGCGATCTCGCGGCCGCCGATGAACAGCTCGAAGCGATCAGTGACGTTCGGATCGTCGTTGCTACGACGCGCCAGCGGCGAGACTTCGAACGGATAACGGGTGATGAACGTCGGCTGCTCAAGCTTGTGCTCGACCAGCTCCTCGAAAATCATCACCTGCAACTTGCCCAGCCCTTCAAAGCCGAGCACCTTGGCGCCGGCCTTCTTGGCGATGGCGCGGGCGGTGTCGACGTCTTGCAGGTCGGCAGCGCTGATCTCCGGGTTGAACTTGAGGATCGCGTCGAACACGGACAGACGTGCAAAGGGCTCGCCGAAGTGGAACAGCTTGTCGCCGTACGGCACGTCGGTGCTGCCCAGGACCAACTGCGCCAGCTCGCGAAACAGTTCTTCAGTCAGATCCATGTTGTCTTCGTAGTCAGCGTAGGCCTGGTAGAACTCGAGCATGGTGAACTCGGGGTTGTGCCGGGTCGAAACGCCTTCGTTACGGAAGTTGCGGTTGATCTCGAAGACGCGCTCGAAGCCACCGACCACCAGGCGCTTGAGGTACAGCTCAGGGGCGATGCGCAGGAACATCGGCAGGTCCAGCGCGTTGTGGTGGGTCTCGAACGGCTTGGCCGCGGCGCCACCGGGGATGGTCTGCAGCATCGGCGTTTCCACTTCGAGGAAGTCGCGCTCGTTGAGGAATTTGCGGATGTGGCCGATCACCTGCGAACGCACACGGAAGGTGTGGCGGGTTTCCTCGTTGACGATCAGGTCGACGTAGCGCTGGCGATAACGCTGCTCGGTGTCGGTCAGGCCGTGGTGCTTGTCCGGCAGCGGACGCAGCGACTTGGTCAGTAGCCGTACGTCGGTCATCTCGACATACAGGTCGCCCTTACCGGAACGCGCCAGCGTGCCCTCAGCGGCAATGATGTCGCCCAGATCCCAATGCTTGATGGCTTCCAGCGTCTCGGCTGGCAACGTCTTGCGGTTGACATAGACCTGGATACGCCCGGTCATGTCCTGCAACACCATGAAAGCGCCACGGTTAAGCATGATGCGTCCAGCCACCTTCACCGGGATCGCCGCTTCTGCCAGCTCTTCCTTGGTCTTGTCGACGTATTTCAGCTGCAGGTCGTTGCAGTAGCTGTCGCGACGGAAGTCATTGGGGAAAACGTCGCCCTTGGCGCGTTCAGCAGCCAGTTTTTCCTTGCGCTGAAGGATCAGGCTGTTTTCTTCCTCGTGGATGGCGTGCTGGTTCAGCGGTTGTTCGCTCATGGTTTAAAAATGCCTGGATCGAATGAATGAATCCCGGGGAGGGTGTGTTGGAAGGCGTTTCACTTCAGCCCACCGTGGCCTGCCCCTATTTTGGTGGGCTGAAGCCCACCCTACATCTGGACACTTGGAACTCAAGTTGGGTGAGCCGGGCGGCGTTCCGCTTCAGCCCACCCACGCTGGCCAAGGTCAGTCGCGTTAAAGCCCTTGCTTCAGACTGGCTTCGAGGTACTGGTCGATGTCGCCGTCCAGCACCTTCTGGCAGTCGCTACGTTCCACGCCGGTACGTAAATCCTTGATGCGCGAGTCGTCGAGCACATAGGAGCGAATCTGATGACCCCAACCGATATCGGACTTGGTGTCTTCCAGGGCCTGGGAGGCCGCGTTGCGCTTCTGCATTTCCTGCTCGTACAACCGGGCCCGCAGCATTTTCATGGCGGTGTCCTTGTTGGCGTGCTGGGAACGCTCGTTCTGGCAGGCCACCACCGTGTTGGTTGGTACGTGGGTAATACGTACCGCCGAGTCGGTGGTGTTGACGTGCTGACCACCGGCACCGGAAGAGCGGTAGGTGTCGATGCGCAGGTCGGCCGGATTGATGTCGATCTCGACCCTGTCGTCGATCTCGGGCGAGACGAACACTGCCGAGAACGAGGTGTGGCGGCGGGCGCCAGAGTCGAACGGACTCTTACGCACCAGGCGGTGCACACCAATCTCGGTGCGCAACCAGCCGAAGGCGTATTCGCCCTTGATGTGGACGGTAGCGCCCTTGATGCCGGCGACTTCACCTTCGGACAGTTCGACGATCTCGGCACTGAAACCGCGCTTGTCGGCCCAGCGCAGGTACATGCGCAGGAGAATGTTGGCCCAGTCCTGCGCCTCGGTGCCGCCGGAACCGGCCTGGATATCCAGGTAGCAGTTGTTCGGGTCCATTTCGCCGCTGAACATGCGGCGGAATTCCAGCCCCTCGAGGATGCCGCGCAGACGCTCCAGCTCGGCCGCAACGTCGTCTACGGCGCTCTGGTCGTCTTCTTCGACAGCCATGTCGAGCAGGTCGCGGGAGTCGGCCAGTCCACCTTCGAGATCGTCGATGGTTTCGACGATCTGCGCCAGGGTGGCGCGCTCGCGGCCCAGGTTCTGGGCGTACTCAGGTTTGTTCCAGACGTTCGGGTCTTCGAGTTCGCGGTTTACTTCAACCAGACGATCATGCTTCTGATCGTAGTCAAAGATACCCCCGAATTGACTGGGTGCGGTCGGACAGGTCCTTGATGCTGTTGAGGATCGGGTTGATTTCCATAGGTCGGCAGCTCTCAATCGGACGTTGCGAAAAGCCGGCGATTATAGCGCAGCTGACCGTGACTGACAGCCCACGCGGGACCGTCGGCGCGGCGAATGTCAAGCAGATTGACCAGGGCTCGTTGGAAAGGCGGCGTGCTCGCCGCCCCATTTGAGGTCAGGCGGAAACGCCGCGCACCTGGCTTTCCAGTTCAGCCTTCAACTGCGGATCGAGCTTCAGCTGGCGAGCGAGCTCGTCCAGGTAGGCGCGCTCCATGAACTGCTCCTCGTCGACCATCAAGACACTGGCGAGGTACATCTCCGAAGCCATTTCAGGTGTAGTGGCAGCCGCGGCCACATCTACTGGATCGAGCGGCTTGTTCAGCTCCGCCTCAAGCCAATGCTGCAATTCAGGATCGTCGGTGAGCTGGGCCAGCTCGGCCTCGATCATCTTGCGTTCCTGATCGTCGACATGACCGTCGGCTTTAGCCGCAGCGACCAGCGCCTTGAGGATGCCACGACTGTGCTCTTCAACCTGGTCTGGCGGAAGCCGGTCGACCGTCTTCGGCTCAGTGTGCGGTGCGCTCGCAGCTGCTGCGGTACCCTGTTGAGCCTGCTGCGCCTGCCAGTTGCCATAGGCTTTGTAGGCCAGCATGCCGAGTGCGGCCAGACCACCATAGGTGACAGCCTTGCCACCCATGCGACGTCCGCTTCGGCTGCCCAGCAACATGCCGAGCGCGCCGGTCGCCAGCGCACCCTTTCCACGCCCGCCAGCGCCTCCAAGCAGGCTACCCAGAGGCCCACCTGCGCCGGAGAGCATGTCGCCGAGCGAGCCGCCGCTAGTACTGTTGGTATTACCGGGGCGCGTAACCGAGCCCTGCTGCTTCTGCAGAAGATCCTGCCCGGATTTGAGCAGTTGATCGAGCAAACCGGAGGTTTTCATGAAAATACCTGCATACGAAGTGATGGATTAATCAAGTGAATCGGGAACCTGTCGGATCGGCGTATTGCGGTGGGCCGCACGCACATACTGGGCAGGCCAGGGCACCGAGCTGTCACGAAGATCTTCGGCGGCATGTAGCGGCCAGTACGGATCACGCAACAGCTCACGGGCCAGCAGGATCAGGTCGGCCTGGCCGGTGCGCAGAATGTGTTCGGCCTGGACAGCCTCGGTGATCATGCCGACGGTGCCGGTGGCGATACCCGCCTCGCGGCGGACCTGTTCGGCGAACTGGGTTTGGTAGCCCGGCCCAACCGGGATCTCCGCGTTGACCGCCGTGCCGCCCGACGAGACGTCGATCATGTCGACGCCCAGCGTCTTCAGCCGGCGCGCCAGTTCGACGGTTTCTTCCGAGTTCCATCCGTCCTGAACCCAGTCGGTTGCGGACAGGCGAACGAACAGCGGCAACTCTTCCGGCCATACCGCCCGTACCGCCTCGGTCACCTCCAAAAGCAGCCGGATGCGGTTTTCAAACGAGCCGCCATAGGCATCCTGGCGCTGGTTGGACAGCGGTGAAAGGAACTGATGCAGCAAGTAGCCGTGGGCGGCGTGTATTTCGGCAATCTTGAAGCCCGCCGCGAGTGACCGCTCGGCAGCGCGAATAAACGCCTGAATGACATCCTGAATTCCCGCCTCGTCGAGTGCGGTTGGAACCGCATGCTCCGGATCGAAGGCAATGGTCGACGGACCTACCGGCGTCCAGCCTCCGGCAGCGATGGGGACGCTGCCATGACGCCCAAGCCAAGGCTGCCAGGTGCTGGCCTTGCGGCCGGCATGAGCCAGCTGAATTCCTGCGACGGAGCCCTGAGCCTCGATGAAGCGTGTGATTCGCCGAAGCGGCTCGATATGTTCGTCAGACCATATCCCCAGATCCTCAGGCGAAATCCGTCCATTGGCCGAAATAGCGGTCGCCTCGATGATCACCAGCCCTGCCCCGCCCACTGCGCGGCTGCCCAGGTGCACCAGATGCCAATCGTTGGCCATACCGGCCTTGGCCGAGTACTGGCACATGGGCGATACGGCAATGCGATTGGGCAGGGTCAGCTGGCGCAAGGTGAGCGGCTGGAAGAGCTGGGTCATGGAAACCTCGACTGCAGGGGATGCGTTTTTGGACATCCTTCAGTACAGACTGTTTCGGTGACTTTGCTCGGCCTGGATGGTGTTTACCGAGAATTCGGTGACCGGGTGTTGCACACCGGGGTGGGCCAACATTGATCGACCGCCGACATGACCTTCTGCGTACAAGGAGCGTCCACGCAAATCGCAGATCACTATCCCAGCTCGGTCTTGTTCGGAAATATTGGAAGCTTGGGGGGATGGCAAACCACTCGCCATCCCCAGCATCTGCAGTTATGCCGCCTCTACCTCCACCGGTACGCCATTGAGTGCTGCGTTTCCCGACAAGGCATCGAGCTGGCGCTCGTCGGTGAGGTCGTTGGCACTGGCACCCGGCTGGCGATTGGCAATCTCCAGCTGCGCACCGGGACGACCATGGCCCCAGCCATGCGGCAGGCTGACCACACCGGGCATCATCTCGTCGCTGACAGCCACTTCAACTTCGATCATGCCGACCCGCGAGCGTACCCGCACGCGCTGACCGTCAAGCAGCCCCAGCCGGCTCAGATCAGCCGGATTCATCAGCAGCTGATGGCGCGGCTTGCCCTTCACCAGCCGGTGGTAGTTGTGCATCCACGAGTTATTGCTGCGCACATGGCGGCGGCCTATCAGTACCAGTTGATCCGACGGCGCCGCGATCGACGCAGCAAAACGCTGCAGATCACCGAGGAACAGCGGGGGCGCCGCCTGAACGCGCCGGCCTTCGGTTTTCAGTCGCCCGGCCAGATTCGGCTTCAGCGGACCAAGATCAAGCCCGTGCGGATAGTCGCGCAGCCGGGAAAGACTCAAGTCCAGTTCGCTTTTCTCGCCATAAGGACCGGCACGCAGGCCACGATCGATCATCTGTTCTGGCGCGACGGTGGGCTTGAGATCGCCGCCGGTGCGCGCCGCGAACGCCTGGGCCAGGCCGATGAAGATTTCCCAGTCATGCAGCGCACCCGCCGGCTTGCTGAGTACCGGCTCGTTGAAGCGGGTAACGTTGCGCACCGCGAACGTGTTGAAGGTGGTGTCGTAATGATCATGCTCCAACGGCGCCGTCGGCGGCAGGATCAGATCAGCGTAGCGGGTCGTTTCATTGATGTAGAAATCCACGCTGAGCATGAATTCCAGGCCGTCGAGCGCCTGCTCCAGCTTGCGCCCGTTGGGTGTGGAAAGCACCGGATTGCCGGCTACCGTCACCAGCGCGCGAATCTGCCCGTCCCCTTCGGTAAGCATCTCCTCGGCCAGCGCTGAAACCGGTAGCTCGCCGCCGTATTCCGGCAGTCCTGAAACCCGGCTCTGCCAGCGGTTGAAATGTCCGCCGGAGGTGTTTGCCACGAGATCCACCGCCGGCTCCGTGCACAGCGCGCCACCGACCCGATCCAGGTTGCCAGTGACCAGGTTGATCGACTGCACCAGCCACTGGCATAGCGTACCGAACGCCTGGGTCGAAACGCCCATCCGGCCGTAGCAGACCGCTTTGTCCGCCGCAGCGAAATCCCGCGCCAGTTGCCGAATCTGCACAGCCGGCACGCCGCAGCGCGGCCCCATTGCTTCCGCGGTGAAAGGCTTCACCGCCGCTCGGAGTTCATCCAGATCCGCCACGGGGAGATGGCTGGCACGTGTCAGGTCTTCGTCGAAAAGCGTATTGAGCAGGCCGAAAAGCAGCGCCGCGTCTTCGCCCGGGCGGACGAACAGATGCTGATCGGCAATGGCAGCGGTTTCGCTGCGACGCGGGTCGACCACCACCAGCTTGCCGCCGCGCGCCTGCAATGCCTTCAGCCGTTTTTCCACATCCGGGACGGTCATGATGCTGCCATTCGATGCCAGCGGATTACCCCCCAGTATCAGCATGAAATCGGTGTGATCGATGTCTGGAATCGGGATCAACAGACCGTGGCCGTACATCATCAGGCTGGTCAGGTGATGCGGCAGCTGATCGACCGAGGTGGCTGAAAAGCGATTGCGGGTTTTCAGCTGGCCCAGAAAATAGTTGCTGTGGGTCATCAGCCCGTAATTGTGCACGCTGGGGTTGCCCTGATAGACCGCCAGCGCATTATTGCCGTGACGCTCGCGAATCTCGGCGAACCGATCTGCCACCAACGCGAAAGCTTCGTCCCACTCAATCGCCTGCCACTCGTTGCCTACCCGGCGCATCGGGTGGCGCAGGCGATCCGGATCGTTCTGGATGTCTTGCAACGCGACGGCCTTGGGGCAGATGTGACCACGACTGAAACTGTCCTGAGGGTCGCCCTTGATCGATACGATCTGCTCATCACGGGTTTCGATGGTCAGGCCGCAAATGGCCTCGCACAGGTGACAGGCACGGTGGTGCTGGGTCGTTTCGCTCATCGCGGGCTCCAGAGATTGTTCTTGTAATCAGAGCACTCTAGGCCGGAGCCGGGCCTGCGCCAATCATGCACGCCCAGGCAAATAGCGCGCGATTCAGATGACCGATCTTGCTCAGGCAGTCAGCGGAAGGCATGGGGACCTGAAGCCCCAGCGGTTCGCAAACCGACCACTTGCAGCAGCGAATCGCGCGAGTCTCTTGAGCCTTATATCGCGCCGGGTGCAGACCGAGCGGTCATCGCGCAGCGATATGCGCCACCAGCAACTGCACGCTTTCACGCCCGCGGAATTCATTGACGTCCAGCTTGTACGCCAGATCGGCCCAGCGCACCGTGGGGTTTGGCCAAAGTTCGCGATCAATGTTGAACGCGATTCCATCGAGGGTCAGCGAGCCGCATTCGCTCTTGAGCACCATCTTCAAGTGCTTCTCGCCGACCAGCCGCTGCTGCACCAGCTGGAAAACGCCGTGAAACACTGGTTCGGGGAAGTGCTGCCCCCATGGCCCGGCGTTGCGCAGCGCCTTGGCCAGCTCTAGATGGAATTCCTCGACACTCAATTGGCCATCGGTCAGCAGACGCCCGGTGAGGTCGTCCTCACAGAGCTGACGACGCACCTCGGCATCGAATGCCGCGGCGAAGGCGCCGAAGTTAGCCTCGGGCAGCGACAGGCCAGCCGCCATCGCATGCCCGCCAAACTTGCTGATCAAACCCGGATGGCGCGCCGCAACCGCATCCAGCGCATCGCGGATATGAAACCCCGGCACTGACCGCGCCGAGCCCTTGAGCACGCCTGCCCCAGCATCGGCGAAGGCGATGGTCGGACGGTGATACCGCTCCTTGAGACGTGAGGCGAGGATGCCGATTACGCCCTGGTGCCAGTCCGGCTCGAACAAGCACAGGCCGAACGGCATGTCTTCAAGCGGCAGGTCTTTCAGCTGGGCCAGCGCCTCGCGCTGCATGCCCTGCTCAATGCCCTTGCGGTCCTGGTTGAGCTGGTCGAGCTGAACGGCCATGTCGCGCGCAAGCGCTTCGTCTTCACAGAGCAGACACTCGATGCCCAAAGCCATATCGTCGAGGCGACCTGCCGCGTTCAAGCGCGGGCCCAGAATGAAGCCAAGATCGGTCGAGGTAATGCGGCTGTGATCGCGCCCGGCAACCTCCAGAATTGCCCTCAACCCCGGCCGTGCACGACCGGCACGGATTCGAGCCAAACCTTGATGCACGAGGATGCGGTTGTTTGCATCCAGCGGCACCACGTCAGCGACGCTGCCCAGCGCCACCAGATCCAGCAGCTCGGCCAGGTTCGGTTCCGCCCAGCCACTGCGGCTGAACCAGCCCCTGTCGCGAAGTGCCGCACGCAAGGCCAGCAACACGTAGAAAATGACCCCGACGCCAGCAATGCACTTGCTTGGAAAGGCGCATTCAGGCTGGTTGGGGTTGACGATGGCATCTGCCGCTGGCAACTCGGGACCAGGCAGGTGATGGTCGGTCACGAGGACCTTGAGGCCTGCCGCCTTGGCTGCCGCTACGCCGTCGACGCTGGAAATGCCGTTATCCACCGTCACCAGCAAATCAGGCCGACGCTCGAGCGCCACGGCAACGATCTCTGGCGTCAGACCGTAGCCGTACTCGAAGCGATTGGGCACCAGATAATCCACGTGCGCAGCACCCAGCTGACGAAGGCCCAGCACACCCAAGGTACTGGCGGTTGCTCCGTCGGCGTCAAAGTCACCCACGAACAGAATGCGCTGGCGAGTTTCGATTGCTTCGACCAGCAACGCCACCGCGGCGTCGATGCCCTTGAGTTGACCGTAGGGGATCAAGCGCGCCAAGCCTTTGTCCAGCTCGCTAATCGACTGCACGCCACGGGCGGCGTAGAGACGCGTCAACAGCGGCGGCAGGTCGCCCAGGTCGGGAAGCTGCTCGGGAAGGGGGCGAGGTTCGATACGCATCTGTTGATTATCCGGTGCAGCGTGAAGTGGGTGACAGTCATAGCGGAGGGCGCAGGCTGGCCATAGCGGCGAACATGGTAGACGCTACCGCGCAGAGGCGGCTCTTGAGTCCGATGGTCAGGCAGCCGCGGCAGAAGTACCGACGCAGCAGGCGCCGCTTGAACTGGCCGCAAGCATACAGCAATGAATTATTGCCGGGCTGCCCGCCGACGGTGTGCCCTATGATCAGGCATCGCGCATCAATGCTCTATCATCGTGACAACCGCGCAAGACCAATACGAAACCCGCCATTACCCCGGAGACCGGCATGAAGCGCCTGCTACTTAATTGCGATATCGGCGAGAGTTTCGGAGCCTGGACAATGGGTCTGGACGCCGAAGTCATGCCTTTCATCGATTGTGCAAACGTAGCTTGTGGATTTCACGCGTCGGACCCGCAGATCATGCGCCGCACAGTGGCCCTGGCCACAGAGCACCAGGTAATGATCGGTGCGCACCCGGCCTACCCTGACCTGGCCGGCTTCGGGCGCCGCTCCATGGCTTGCAGCCCGGACGAGGTGGAGAACATGCTGCTCTATCAGATCGGCGCGCTGGAAGGCATCTGCCGCGCGGAGGGCACCCAGGTCAGCTATGTCAAACCCCACGGCGCGCTCTACAACGACATGATGCGCAAGCCCGAACTGCTTCGCGCGGTCATGAAAGCCGTCATCGCCTACTCGCCAACGCAGCCCTTGATGCTGATGTCGACCCGCGACAACAGCGCCGCCCAGACGCTGGCTGACGAGCTTGGCGTGACCCTGTGGTTCGAGGTGTTTGCTGACCGCGCCTATGATCCAGACGGCAGGCTGGTCTCCCGCGATCAGCCCGGCGCCGTACATCACGACACCGAGACGGTCGCCGCCCAGGCTCTGAGCCTGGCCATGGGCGAAGCGCTCGTCGCCAGCGACGGCAGCCCGCTGAGGCTGCTTGCCGACACCCTTTGCGTACACGGAGACAATGCCGGCTCTGTTGCGGCAGTCCAGCGGATACGCCTGGCACTCGAGAACCTGGCGGGATGAAGCCACGGATAGAGGTTGTCGGCATTGACTGTCTGATGCTGCGCCTGTTCGACGAGATCGACGAAGCCCACATGCCCTGGTTGCTCGCGGCAACCGGACGGCTGCGCGATGCCTTCGGTGGCGCGTTGCTAGATCTGGTGCCCTCCTACACCACCTTGCTGGTGCACTACGACCTGGGCCAGCTCGACGACGATCAGGCGCGTCAGCGAGTGGCCGAAGCGCTGCACAACCTGCAGCCAGACGCCGGCGGACAGACGCGTGAATTGAACATTCCAGCGTGGTACGACCCAAGCGTCGGCCCCGAACTGGAAGCATTGGGCCAACGCAGTGGGCTCGGCATGGCAGGCGTGATCGAACGGCACAGCGCCCGCACCTACCAGGTTTTCGCGCTGGGATTTGCACCGGGCTTCGCCTTCATGGGGCTGGTCGACGAATGCCTCGCCAGCCCGCGCCTGCAAACGCCGCGTAAGCGAGTCCCGGCCGGCAGCCTGGGTATCGCTGATCGGCAGACGGCCATCTATCCGCTGGTTTCTCCCGGCGGCTGGAACCTTATCGGACGCAGCCCGACCCGCCTGTTTGATCGTGAGTTGGATGGCTACAGCATTTGGCAACCCGGTGACAGGGTCCGTTTTCAGCCCATCGATCATGCCGAATTCGTCAGGCTAGGCGGAGACGACACCCCTTACGAGGTGACGTCATGACCCTGCTGATCGAGCGCAGCGGCGCCTTGGCCAGCCTGCAGGACGGCGGTCGATTCAGCGTCCGTCATCTTGGTGTGACCCAGGGCGGTGCTGCTGATTGGGTATCGCAATCCTGGGCCAACTGGCTGCTGGGTAATCCACTACATGCCGCCACGGTGGAAATCACGCTCGGCAATCTGACTCTGCTCGCCGAGACAGACGGCTGCCTGGCTCTGTGTGGCGCCGACCTCGCGGCGACACTGGAAGGACAGCCCATCGCGCCGGGACGCAGTTTCACCATCCGCAAAGGACGACGTCTGCGCTTCGGCACGCCGCAAGTGGGCGTGCGGGCCTATCTCGCCGCTCCGGGCGGATTCGCGGCGCCGCAACTCCTGGGCAGCTGCGCTACGGTGCGCAGAGAGGGACTCGGCGGCCTGCACGGCGATGGCCAGCCCCTAACCGAGGGTGATCGGCTGATTTACAGTGGCGCCCCTGCTAGCGCACGCGAATTGGGCCCTGAACAGAACCCTCCACTGTTTACCGATACGCCACTAGAGATCGTGCTGGGCGCGCAGATCGGAGATTTCAGCGGCCAGAGCCTATTCGACGTGTTCAACCGCCCTTGGACGGTCGATCAGCGTGCAGACCGTATGGGCATCCGTTTGCTGGGGCCAGTGCTGCGCAGTTCGCGGCAGTCGATGATTTCAGAAGGCGTGCCGCTGGGTGCTATCCAAGTGCCGCCGGATGGCCAGCCCATCGTGCTGCTCAATGACCGGCAAACCATTGGCGGCTACCCTAGGCTGGGCGCACTGACGCCACTTGCGGTGGCGCGCCTGGCGCAGTGCCTGCCCGGCACCGAGGTCCATTTGAAGCCGAAAGCCCTGCAGGCTGCGCAACGCGAGCAACGCCTGTTACTGGCACAGTGGCAATAAGGGTGTCAGCGGAGCAATACCACAGACGGCAGCCCGGCCTGTAGGAGCACGGTATGGGTAACCCGATCCTGGCGACCCTGATTCAGGCATGGGAGCTAATACAGTCGGCGAACGCCTCAGCCGCGCTCCCCAATCAGCCACTCAAGCGGCACTTCATGCTGGCCGCGCTCATCGGTGATGAACAAGGAACCCTCGCTGACCATCACGCTCCAGCTGATCGCCCTGGGCAAATCGCGCGCCACTGACTCCAGTGCCTCCTGCCCCACCGCTACCACGTTGATTTTTTTCAGGCTGCGCACGCTGTCGAGCACCTTCGTCTGCCATACCCGCAGATTCCCGTAAGCGACCAAGCTGAAGCGTTCCGCACGGCGCGAGCACCAGGTAATCCGCTCAGCATCCGGCTGGCCGACTTCGATCCAGTGCAGCACGCGATCATCGAGGCTCTTCTCCCACAACGCCGGTTCATCGACATCCGACAGCCCCCGACCGAAAGCGAGCTTTTCGTCATACCAGAGCACATAAGCGATCAGCCGTGCGACCAGGCGCTCCTCTGTCTCAGAGGGATGCCGAGCAACGGTAAAGCGCAGATCCTGATAAACGTGGCGATCAAGATCTGTGAGATTGATCTCGACCTTATACGGTGTGGCTTGCAGGGCCATGACAGCTCCGGACGGGAAAAAGGAGACGCAGTTTAGCGTATCGGCACAATTTCAGAGGCGCTCGTAACACGCCTTTCAATGCCATAACGAGCATGAAAAAAATCCGACGAACGTTCTTTGACAATCGTTCTCATTATATTTAGCATCCACCATATTCGCAGACCCAACGGGTAGTTCATATGTACGTGTGTCTTTGCCAGGGCGTTACCGACGGCCAGATCCGTGAAGCCATCTATGAAGGTTGCTGCAGCTATCGTGAAGTGCGAGATGCCACCGGCGTTGCCACCCAATGCGGTAAGTGCGCCTGCGTCGCCAAACAGGTTGTGCGCGAAACCCTGAGCGATATACAGAACGCCAGCGCCTCCCTTGCTTACCCAGCGGGATTCTCACCCGCCTGATCCACATCGATTTACCCGAGCCGGGCACATGCCCGGCTTTTTTCTGCCCGCGAATCAAGACCTTGGCCGCCAGTCGCGGAACAGACTTATTCTTATTTCGCTTTACCCTTTATCATTCAAGGACTTAGGTTTGACAGCACCCAGGTTCGTGGCCAGACTGCGCTTATTAACGAACCCGATTCGACGCAGGGCACCGACATGAAAGGCGACAAGCTGGTCATTCAGCATCTGAACAAGATTCTTGGCAACGAACTGGTCGCAATCAACCAGTACTTCCTGCATGCACGCATGTACGAAGATTGGGGTCTCGGCAAGCTAGGCAAGCATGAGTACAAAGAATCCATCGACGAGATGAAGCATGCCGACAAGCTGATCAAGCGCATCCTCTTTCTCGAAGGCCTGCCCAATCTGCAGGATCTGGGAAAGCTGCTGATCGGTGAAAACACCCGCGAGATGCTCGACTGCGACCTCAAGCTCGAGCAAGGCGGCATACAGGATTTGAAGGTTGCCATCGCCTATTGTGAAAGCGTCGGCGATTACGGCACCCGCGAGCTGCTTGAAGACATTCTTGAATCCGAAGAAGAACACATCGACTGGCTGGAGACTCAACTGAGCCTAATCGGCAAGGTTGGCATGGAGAACTACCTCCAGTCGCAGATGGACGAGTAAACCGTCGCTTTTCAACGAAAACGGGAGCCTAGGCTCCCGTTTTCGTTATTGCCTGACGCAACTGAACGTCACATCACGCTGAAATATCGAAGCCTGCCTAAACGTAGGCATAAAAAAACCCGCTCTTTAGCGGGTTTTTCGGAGTAGCTATCAAGCGCCAGCTTTTTCAACGGCTTGCTTGATCAGCGGTTGCAACTCGCCCTTTTCGAACATCTCAAGAATGATGTCGCTGCCACCGACCAACTCGCCATCCACCCACAACTGGGGAAAGGTCGGCCAGTTGGCATATTTCGGTAGATTGGTACGAATTTCAGGATTTTGCAGGATGTCGACGTAGGCGAACTTCTCACCACAGCCCATCACAGCCTGGGTCGCACGGGCGGAAAAGCCGCACTGCGGTGCATTGGGCGAGCCTTTCATGTAAAGCAGCACCGGGTTCTTTTCGATCTGCTCTTTGATGGTTTCGATGATATCCATGGGGCACCTCGGCTAGTCTCGGTTGCCGCGCATTGTACAGAACGGCAGCCTAAAAGCCGAGTCGCGGGCTCGGCTTTCATTAACGCTCGTGCAGCACAGCTTCCCTGAAGCGCACGATTCTGGCGCGCTGAGGCCGATTTGCGCCGGCTGAGGCTTTCTGGATAAGATCGCGCCTTTCCCGTTTCGTCGCCATCTATGCGACCCCTGTCGTAGGCCCTTCTATTTCGTCGAAATCTCCGGCCTCGACTGCGGCAATGAAAGGTAGTTGATATGAGCGCAAGGCACTTTCTCTCACTGATGGACTGCACGCCCCAGGAGCTGTTAGGCCTGGTCCGTCGCGGCATCGAGCTGAAGGATCTGCGCGAGCGCGGCATTCTGTTCGAGCCGCTGAAAAACCGCGTTCTGGGCATGATTTTCGAAAAAGCTTCGACCCGCACGAGACTGTCTTTCGAAGCAGGAATGATTCAGCTCGGTGGCCAAGCCGTATTCCTTTCACCGCGCGACACTCAGCTGGGTCGCGGCGAACCGATCAGCGACTCCGCCATCGTCATGTCGAGCATGCTCGACGCCATCATGATCCGCACCTTCGCTCATTCAACGCTGACCGAGTTTGCGGCGAACTCTTCGGTACCGGTAATTAACGGCCTGTCGGATGATCTGCACCCTTGCCAATTGATGGCCGACATGCAGACGTTTCATGAGTTGCGCGGCAGTATCGCGGGCAAGACCGCAGCGTGGATCGGCGACGGCAATAACATGTGCAACTCCTATATGGAGGCGGCGCTTCAGTTCGATTTCCAGCTGCGTATCGCTTGCCCTGAGGGCTACGAGCCCGACAGCGAGCTGCTTGCGCAGGCCGGTGACCGGGTGCAGATATTCCGCGACCCACGCGAAGCAGTAGCGGGCGCGCACCTGGTCAGCACCGACGTTTGGGCCTCCATGGGCCAGGAAGATGAAGTCGCCGCACGCATGGCCACCTTCCGGCCGTATCAGGTCGACCGGGCCTTGCTCGACGCGGCCGCTGAAGACGTTCTGTTCATGCATTGCCTGCCGGCACATCGCGGCGAAGAAATCAGCCACGATGTGCTCGACGACAAGCGTGCAGTCGCCTGGCAACAGGCCGAAAACCGTCTGCATGTGCAGAAAGCCCTGCTTGAGTTTCTGGTCGAGCCGGCTTATCACCACGCATGAGCCATGAGCCGCTGCTCCACCTGCGCGACCTCGCCTGCGGTTATGGCGAACAGAGCATTGTGCAGAACCTCAATCTGCACCTGAATCGCGGTGATATCGGGTGCCTTCTCGGGCCATCCGGTTGCGGTAAGACCACTACGTTACGGGCTATCGCCGGATTCGAGCACGTCAACGATGGTGAGATCCAACTGGGCAGCGAAGTGCTTTCGCGGCGAGGTTTCACCCTGGCACCCGAGAAGCGCCGGGTCGGCATGGTATTCCAGGACTATGCCCTTTTCCCGCATCTTACGGTGACCGAAAATATCGCCTTCGGGATTCGCAAGCATCCGCAATCGCAACGCATCGTGCGCGAAATGCTCGATCTGGTGCATCTCTCCCCGCTCGGCAAGCGTTACCCACACGAGCTCTCCGGCGGCCAGCAGCAACGCGTTGCGCTCGCCCGAGCACTTGCACCCGAGCCGGAACTGCTGCTGCTAGACGAACCGTTCTCCAACCTCGACGGCGACCTACGCCGACGCTTGAGCCATGAAGTCCGCGAGATTTTGAAGGCGCGTGGTACCAGCGCGATCCTCGTCACCCACGATCAGGAAGAAGCCTTCGCTGTCAGTGACCAGGTCGGCGTATTCAAGGATGGTCGGCTGGAACAGTGGGACACCCCTTTCAACCTCTACCATGAGCCGCTTACACCTTTTGTGGCGAGCTTCATCGGCCAGGGCTACTTCATTCGTGGCCAGCTGATCGACCCGGAGACGGTGCAGACGGAACTGGGCGTCATTCGCGGCAACCGCGCCTACACCATGCCGGCTGGCAGCTCAGTGGACGTTCTGCTGCGTCCGGATGACATCGTCTACTCACCGGAGAGCAGGCTCAAGGCGCTGATTGTTGGCAAGACTTTCCTTGGTGCCTCGACCTTGTATCGACTGCAGTTGCCCACCGGCAATCAACTCGAGGGAATATTTCCCAGCCACGCGGACTACCCGACCGGCCAGGAAGTGGGCATTGGCATCGCCGCCGACCATCTGGTGGTGTTCCCGGCGCAGGGCAGCGTGGCCGCCTATGAAAAACTGCCAGAAGCGGGCGTGCGGCGTTACAGCAGTAACGTTTGAGCTCAGTCACCGCGTTACTCTTCCGTCCGGATCTCCATCGCCTCGCCGCCGCGTGATTTGAGGCGTCGCGCCCTGAAGAACTCAGTCAGTATCTCGCTGCAACGCTCCGCAGCGACGCCACCCTCGATCAACACCCGATGATTGAGAAAATCCTGGGAGAAAAACTGGCCCCGACTGACTGCAACCCCCGCCTTGGGCTCAGTTGCGCCGTATACCACTCGCTGCACGCGTGAATGGACAATCAAACCCGCGCACATACTGCAGGGTTCGAGCGTCACGTACAGCGTGCTCTCCGGTAAGCGATAGTTCTCCAGCTTCGAGGCCGCGTCGCGGATAGCGACCATCTCAGCGTGGGCGCTCGGGTCGTGGCTCGAGATCGGGCAATTGAAACCCCGGCCAATTATCTGGCCGTTGTGTACCACCACCGCACCGACCGGGACTTCCCCGAGTCTTGCCCCTTCGGCGGCAAGGGCCAACGCCTCGCGCATGAATTCATCATCACGGGAACGGTCGATGATCATAGGTCTTTTCATTTGTTCCGTCCGGCTACTACTGCCCTCAAACCACTTCAATCGCCGCCATCAATCCAGTTTCCATGTGATCGATGACGTGGCAGTGGAACATCCACACCCCAGGATTATCCGCCACTAGCGCGATTCTTGCCGTCTCGTTCTTGCCGAGCAGATAGGTATCGGTATACCAGGGATCGATGCGCTTTCGGTTGGACGAAATGACCTTGAATGTCAGCCCGTGCAGATGGATTGGATGCTGATACTGACTGAGGTTGCGCAGCTCGAATATGTAATGACCGTCTTTTTTCAATGTAGCAATCGGGCGGTCCGCACAGGTCTTATCGTTGATGTCCCAGGCCTGGCCGTTGATCTGCCAGAAAGTGAAGGTATCGCCCTGCCCGGCATCACTGGACAGGGTGCCAGCCCATTCGAAATTAAAACGCAGGGTTTCCGCTCGCTGCAGGTCCGGCTCGGCGACCGGATTGGCGGGCAGCGGTGCAGGCCAATCGCCTTCGGCCTCAGCGGAAGCCACAGAGGCGAGCGTCGCCAGCCGCAGCGGGCCATTACGCAAGGACAGCTTTCCCCCGTCAGGCGGGACTTTCACCGCCAGATCAATACGCATGCCTGGGCCGAGCCAATAGGCTTTACCTAACGGGCGCGGAGCGACCGGGTTGCCATCGATCGCGTAAATACGCGCGTCGCCACCTGGTAGGTTCACTCGGTAAGTCACGGTGTTGGTGAGATTGATGAGGCGCAAGCGCACTACTTGGTCTGCCGGCAACTCAAGGGTCGGCGCGTGCTCCCCATTGACGGTCGACAGCACGCCAGGCGTCCCTCCCCGCGCGGCCTCACGGGGCACGCTGAAATCGGTGAAGGCGCCTTGCTTGTCGATATGCCAGTTTTTCAGGCTCAGCGTTCGCTCATGACGAAAGCCGCTCGGCTCGCGTTCTTCGACAATCAAGGGCCCCACCAGCCCACGCCCCAACTGCTCGGCGCTCGAAGTGTGCGGGTGATACCAGAAACTCCCCGCATCCGGGACCTGAAAGAGGTAGTCGAACGACTCCCCGGGCAAGACGGGCAATTGCGAAACATACGGCACCCCGTCCATGTTCAGCGGCAGGCGGATGCCGTGCCAATGAATCGTAGTGGGCTCCGGTAGGTGATTGATAAAGCGCACTCGCAGCCATTCGCCCTGCCTGGCGCGCAGCTCCAAGCCAGGCGCTTGTCCGCCGTAGCACCATGCTGGGGTCTTGGTGCCTGCGATAAGCTCGATATCGCTCGGAGCGGCGATCAGCTCGTAATCGTGGGTCACAGGATCGGCGGGCCGCCCGATCCAGTACCGTGCTCCGCCACCGACAACGCCCAACGTAGCGAGCCCAGCCAACCCAACCAGCATCTTTCTTCGGGTAAAAGTCATTTCTTTCTCATCAAAAACTGCACGAGCCGTTACACCAGTAACTAGATTGGAATCGCTCGCATTTGCGACATGCTACAGCTTCGCGGGCCAACTCGCAGCCGGGCTAGACGCACAGCGAACCCGTTGATCAATAGAAGCGAACCCTTGCGCCTGATCCCGCGTCTACTGCGCAGACACTCATTCCAATTGAGGAGGCGCCATGCACCCCACAGCAGCTCAAGCCAAGGGTGAAGTCAGCAGAGGCATAACCTGGCTCGCTCGTAGCGGCTACGCCGCCAGAGGCGTTGTCTATCTGATCATCGGTATATTCGCCTTCATGGCCGGCATCGGTAGCGGTAAAACTGTTGGTACCAAAGGTGCCATTCAGCAATTGTTAGGGCAGCCCTTCGGGCAGACCTTGCTCTGGATCATGGTTGTCGGCCTCGTAGCCTACGTGGCGTGGCGACTGACGCAGGCAATAACCGATCCGGAAGGCCATGGCACCGACGGCAAGGGATTGCTGATCCGCGCTGGTCTCGTCGGCAGCGCCGTGACCTATACCTTGCTTGCGCTGTTTACCCTTGGGCTGCTTGGCAGTTCCATTGGCAGCTCCGGGAGCGGTGGTGGCTCAGGTGGCGGCGACTTCCTGTCTGGCGTACTTGGATGGAAATACTCGAACTATCTGATCTACCTGGTTGCGCTTGTGCCGCTTGGCGTCGGTATCGCCCACATCATCAAGGGCTGGAAAGCCAAGTTCGAAAAGTATTTCTACGCCTCTGAACACGTCATGAAATGGGTTCGCCCGATTTCTCGGGCCGGCCTTATTGCCCGCGGCGTTGCCTTTCTGGTCGTTGCCGGCATGCTTTTCACTGGCGGCAGCCGCTACGAGCCAACCGATCCGCCGGGGCTGGAGGACGCCCTGAATGCTCTGCAGAATTTGCCGTTTGGGGCGTTTTGGCTTTCGCTGGTTGGCCTTGGGCTGGTCGCATTTGCGGTTTACAGTTTTTCCGAAGCCATCTGGCGCCGTATCGATACGCCGGCTGTCATGCACTGATTGAACGCTGCAAAGCAGAAGCCCCGGTACGTCGGGGCTTCTGCCCGCCAAGATGCCCCGGGGATGGAACGGCTGGGTTACCTTCCACGCGGACGTGACCGCCCTGCCGTCCCCGCTGGAACACGACTGAACTAAGAAAGTCTTGTTCGAAAGCGAGTGAAGGCGGGATCGCCAGCGTTTACGAAGGCTCTCCAAACTCGCATCGCAACGTTTTACAAAAGCTCCGCTGCTTAGCGATACACGGGGCCGCCCTGCGCGCTCGAGCAGGGCGGCCAATCGAATTCCAATACGAGCACGGAAGATTGTCCTGCGTTGCTTCACGCCTCTGAGCTGTTGAAAAAAACACAGGTATGGCAGCGGCGCCTAAGTCGGCGGCTGCTGCGACTCGATCGTAAAGCCTGTTGAGACACATGGCTATTGAAGGCACAGGGCCAGTGGCCACTAGACAGCGACCCTCTAGCCTCGTAACGTGCTTCAGATGCCCTGCGAACTGCTCTCCCGCCCTATTTTGCTAGGTTTCCGAGGCAGTCCGCTCAAAAAGCCGGCGCGATAGAACCGGAGTTCAAGGAATAGCATCGATGCAAGGAACACAACCGGAACACCTTCGCCAGCGCGACGCCCGCCCGGAGTTCTGGCAGCTCTCGATGCGTTGCTGTCAGTTGGCGGGTAGCGTCGATGTAGCCTTTTTATTCATATTCCTCATTCTTGGTTCACCGATTCTGGCCTGGATAAACGTAGTCAGCGTGGCCATGTATATCTATGCCTATCGCGCATTCCAACAGCGAAGAAATCAGCTTGCGGTCATGCTGATACGTGTTGAAGTGCTTGTTCATGCCGGACTGGGAACGGTGCTAATTGGTTGGGAAAGCGGCTTCCACTATTACCTGCTGATGTTTATTCCGGCCCTGTTCGTCAGCATGCCCACACGCACCGCCTGGATCTACGCGGGGTGGCTATGGGCTTACTACGTCGGACTCGACGTATTGATGTGGTTCATTGAACCGCTGCAACCCATCTCCTCCAACGCGCTGCTGGGCGTGCACGTGTTCAACCTTACCGTCGTGTTCTGCATGTTCAGTTATCTCGCGCTGTTCTATGTGGCCACGGTGACCCGGGCACACAAGAAGCTGGCCTCGATGGCAACCACCGATTCACTGACCGGCCTATTCAATCGTCGACACATGATCGAACTCACCGAAAAGGTCCTGGCGAGACACCAGCGCCATCCCACCAACCTCACCTTGATGCTGATGGACATCGATCACTTCAAGCAGGTCAATGACCAGTACGGTCACGATATGGGCGACCGCGTTCTCCAAGCGGTGAGCGATCTGCTCAAACAATCAATGCGCGAACAGGATTTCATCGGCCGTTGGGGCGGCGAAGAGTTTCTGGCCATTCTGCCGGATACGAATTTCAACCATGCAGGCGAAAGCGCCGAGCGTATACGCAAGCGTGTCGAGGAGCTCGAACTCTACAGTGATGGCATACGTGTCTGCGTTACGTTGTCGATCGGCATCACCCAATATCGTGCAGACGAGTTGCTCAGTGATGCGATTGCACGAGCTGACGTTGCGCTCTACGAAAGTAAATCGGCGGGGCGTAACAGGGTAGAAGTCGCGGAGGTATAGCACCAAACAACCAAAAGCCCGCAGTTAGGCGGGCTTCAGGCTTTCTGCTAATCGATGTCGGCCAGTGCCAGACGCCCGATCATTCCCACTCAATGGTCGCTGGCGGCTTGCTTGATACATCGTAGGTGACGCGCGAGATGCCTTCGATTTCGTTAATGATGCGGTTGGAGACCTTCTCCAGCAGCTCATACGGCAGATGCGCCCAGCGCGCGGTCATGAAGTCGATGGTTTCCACCGCACGCAGCGCGACAACCCAGGCGTAGCGGCGGCCGTCGCCGACCACACCTACCGACTTGACCGGCTGGAACACTACGAAGGCCTGGCTGGTCTTGTGGTACCAGTCGAAGTTGCGCAGCTCCTGAATGAAGATGTGGTCAGCGCGACGCAGCAGGTCGGCGTATTCCTTCTTCACTTCGCCGAGGATGCGCACGCCCAGCCCCGGGCCCGGGAACGGATGGCGATAGACCATATCGTACGGCAGGCCGAGTTCGAGACCGATCTTGCGGACTTCGTCCTTGAACAACTCGCGCAGCGGCTCGACCAGCTTGAGGTTCATTTCCTCCGGCAGGCCACCGACGTTGTGGTGGGACTTGATCACGTGCGCCTTGCCGCTCTTGGCACCGGCGGACTCGATGACGTCCGGGTAGATGGTGCCTTGGGCGAGGTACTGAATGTTGTCGAGCTTGCTGGCCTGGGCATCGAAGACGTCGATGAAGGTACGGCCGATGATCTTGCGCTTCTTCTCCGGATCGGCTTCGCCAGCGAGGTTGTCGAGAAACTGCGCTTCAGCGTCGGCGCGGATCACCTTAACGCCCATGTTCTCGGCGAACATGGCCATGACCTGATCGCCCTCGTGCAAGCGCAGCAGGCCGTTGTCGACGAATACACAGGTCAGCTGATCGCCAATGGCCTTGTGCAGCAGCGCCGCGACCACCGAGGAATCCACGCCGCCGGACAGGCCCAGCAGCACGTTGGCCGAACCGACCTGATTGCGAACCTGTTCGACCAGGTCCTCGACGATGTTGGACGGTGTCCACAGCGCTTCGCAGCCGCAGATTTCAAGCAGGAAGCGCGACAGGATCCGCCCGCCCTGGCGGGTGTGGGTGACTTCCGGGTGGAACTGCACGCCGTAGTAGCGGCGGTCATCGTCGCCCATCGCAGCAATAGCGCAGCTCGGGGTGCTGGCAAGGATACGGAAGCCAGCCGGCAAGTCGGTAACCTTGTCGCCGTGGCTCATCCAGACGTCGAGGCCGAACACGCCGTCGTCGTCCATATGGTCTTCGATACCGTCGAACAGCTTGGACTTGCCAACCAGATCGACGCGCGCATAGCCGAACTCACGCTCATCCGAACCCTGGACCTTGCCGCCGAGCTGCTCGGACATGGTCTGCATGCCGTAGCAGATGCCGAACAGCGGTACACCGAGATCGAACACTGCCTGCGGTGCGCGCGGGCTGCCTTCGGCATGCACCGACTCCGGGCCGCCAGCGAGGATGATGCCGCGCGGCGCGAAGGCGCGAATGTCCTCATCCGGCATATCGAACGGATGCAGTTCGCAGTAGACGCCGAGTTCGCGCACGCGACGGGCGATCAGCTGAGTGTACTGCGAGCCGAAATCCAGGATCAGGATGCGGTGAGCATGAATGTCTTGATGGGCCATTTTTTTCCCCTGGGAAAAACGGCTGAAGGCTGAACGCAAGCAGCTGAACGAGGCATTGCTCATCCAACCGCTCGGCGATCAGCCTCCAGCGACAGAAATATCAACCAACCCGGTAGTTGGGCGCTTCCTTGGTGATCTGCACGTCATGCACGTGGGACTCAGCCATGCCAGCGCCGGTGATGCGCACAAACTGCGGATGGGTACGCATGTGATCGATGGTCGCGCTGCCGGTGTAGCCCATGGAGGCGCGCAGGCCGCCCATCAGCTGGTGGATGATCGCAGCCAGCGAGCCTTTGTAAGGCACACGCCCTTCGATGCCTTCCGGCACCAGCTTCTCGGCACCAGCAGAGGAGTCCTGGAAGTAACGATCCGAGGAACCCTGCGCCTGGGACATGGCGCCCAGCGAACCCATGCCGCGGTAGGCCTTGTAGGAACGGCCCTGGAACAGTTCGATTTCGCCCGGGGCTTCTTCGGTACCGGCGAACATCGAGCCCATCATCACGGCATTGGCGCCAGCGACAATGGCTTTCGACAGGTCACCGGAGAAACGGATGCCGCCGTCGGCGATCATCGGCACACCGGTGCCTTCAAGTGCGGCGGAGACGTTAGCGATGGCGGAAATCTGCGGCACACCAACACCTGCGACGATGCGCGTGGTGCAGATCGAGCCTGGGCCGATACCGACCTTGACCGCATCGGCGCCCGCCTTGACCAGATCCAGCGCGGCCTCGGCGGTGGCGATGTTGCCCCCGATGACCTGCACCTGCGGGAAGTTGTCCTTCACCCAGCGCACGCGATCGAGCACGCCGCGGGAATGGCCGTGCGCGGTGTCGACCACGATCACGTCAACGCCTGCAGCTGCCAAGGCCTCGACACGCTCGGCAGTGTCGGCGCCGGTACCCACGGCAGCACCGACACGCAGGCGACCCTGGTCGTCCTTGGATGCCAGCGGATAGGTCTTGGCCTTCTCGATATCGCGGAAGGTCACCAGGCCACGCAGGTGGAAGTTGCCGTCCACCACCAGCATCTTTTCGATGCGATGTTCATGCAGCTTGGCTTTGATTTCCTCGAGGCCGGTGCCTTCCTGAACAGTGATCAGCTTTTCCTTCGGCGTCATGATCGCGGCAACCGAATCACCGACGTTCGGCGTAAAGCGCAGGTCGCGCCCGGTGACAATACCCACCAGTTCTTTGCCCGAGACCACAGGGAAGCCAGAGAAACCAAGCTCGCGCGCCTTGCGCAGCAGTTCGCTGATCTTGGTTTCGGGGGTCACGGTCGCCGGATCGTGGACAATGGCCGTTTCGTGGCGCTTGACCTTGCGCACCTCTGCAGCCTGCTGCTCGACATTCATGTTCTTGTGAATGATGCCGATGCCACCTTCCTGCGCCATGGCGATGGCCAGGCGGGCTTCGGTGACGGTATCCATTGCCGCCGAAACAAGGGGAATGTTCAGCTCGATTTCGCGGGTCAGGCGGGTCTTGAGGCTGACATCCTTCGGCAGGACCTCGGAATATCCCGGGATCAGGAGAACATCATCGAAAGTCAGGGCTTCTTGGCTGATACGCAGCATGGCGGGGGCTCCCAGGCGGGAAAAAGGAAGCGCGGCATTATACCCACGCACACCATTACGCTCAATGCGGTTGTGCGGCCTATCGCGTGCAACCCGCTCCGCCCGGCCCAAAAAATGACTGACCGGTCACGCCTCTACATCCACTACCGCAACCGCGAATCCCAAGCGTGCAGCGAACTCGTCAAGAAATGGTTGGCTGAATACTGCCTCTCCCCAACCGTTGAAGATAAAGCCGAGATTGGAGAAGCCGCAGGCTGGGATGAACAGAAAGCCGTTTATGTCGTCCTCATGTCCGCATTCCGGACAGGTGAAGGTATCGGTCTGCGCGGGCATCCACTCATCGAGACTTTCAAACAGTGCTTCGCCGATTTCGCGGCGACACTCGGGGCATCCCGCCTCCTCGGCGAAGTCACGGGTTGGGGTATAGATGCAGCGTTTGGAAACCACCTCCAAGCCATTGATCGCCTGGCCGAACGGCAAGCGATCCGGGTGCAGCACGACGCTGCGTGCGCCCGGTCCGATCGCATATCCCATACCGCCAACGCCACGACCGCAGGTGGTGGGCAGCGCCTCGACGACACGTCGCTCGGCGAGCCAGCGCAAGATCATCCGCGCCTTGGCTTCATGGCCGGGAAATGTTGAGATGCGCGGCACGACGATAGCTTGACTGTGGCTCATGACTGGCTCGAAAGGAGGTGACGAAAGCGGCGCAGCTTAATCTGTACTTTGCTCAGGTCAACGACGGGGCGTCGGCTGCTGTCTGTTCGGTCATACACTGCAGCGCCCCCAGCGAACTTTTCCCTTATCATCCCCGGCATGCTCAAAGATCCTTTCCAACGCCTGAACCTCGACCGCGAATTGCTGACCGTCAGCCAGCTCAACGGTCGTGCGCGGCTGCTTCTTGAAGACGTGTTCGCCCAGGTCTGGGTCGAAGGCGAAATATCCAACCTGGCCAAGCCAGCGTCCGGCCACATCTATTTCACGCTGAAAGACAAGAACGCACAGGTCCGCTGCGCGCTGTTCCGGCAGAACGCCCTGCGTGTACGCCAGGCGTTGCGAGACGGCCTGGCGGTCAAGGTGCGCGGGCGGGTGTCCTTGTTCGAGGGCCGCGGCGACTATCAGCTGATCCTCGACAACGTCGAACCGGCCGGTGATGGCTCGCTGCGCCTGGCCTTCGAGGCGCTGAAAGAAAAGCTCGATGCCGAAGGCCTGTTCGACGCCGCCGGCAAGCGCGCCCTGCCCGCTCACCCACGGCGTATCGGCATTGTCAGCTCGCCCACCGGTGCGGTGATCCGCGACATCATGTCCGTGTTCCGCCGACGGGCCCCGCATGTCGCCCTGACGCTGGTGCCGACTCCTGTCCAGGGTCGCGAGGCAACAGCGCAGATCGTCCGCGCGCTTGAACTGGCCGACCGTGGCGGTTTCGACGCACTGATCCTGGCGCGCGGCGGCGGCTCGCTGGAGGATCTCTGGTGCTTCAACGAAGAAGTGGTTGCGCGCGCCGTGGCGGCATGCGAGACGCCAATCGTCTCCGCCGTCGGCCATGAAACCGATGTCTCCATTGCCGACTTTGTCGCCGATGTGCGTGCACCCACGCCTTCTGCCGCTGCCGAACTCCTGGCGCCCAGCAGCGCTGACGTGCGCCAGCGACTCGAAGGGCTGCGCCAGCGTCTATTGCTGCGCATGCGCGACCGACTGCACCGCGATGCCACGCGCCTGGAAGGGCTGACGCGTCGCCTGCGCCACCCGGGCGAGCGCCTACAACAGCAGGCCCAACGCATCGACGATCTGGAGCAGCGGCTGTTGCGCGGTATCGACCGTCGCCTCTGCGCCGGGCAGGAACGCCTCGCCCGCCTCGAGACTCGCCTGGCCGGGCAACACCCTGGGCGAAACCTGACCCTGCTGCGCCAACGTCTGGATCACCTGTCCAGTCGGCTGCCGCGAGCAATGCAGGATACCCTCAAGGGCCATCGCCAACAGCTACAGGGGCTGGCGCAGACCTTGAATGTGGTCAGCCCGCTCGCCACGCTGTCACGTGGCTATAGCATCCTGCTCGACGAGCGCGGCCAGGCAATTCGACGCGCGGATCAGACCCAGCCCGGCCAACGGCTCAAGGCACGCCTCGGCGAGGGCGAGCTGGAGGTCAGAGTCGAAGACAACCATCAGACGCCGGTCACCTTGTCACTGCTGGACTAACCCACTTCTGCTCAGGACTCCCATGCGCTTTGCCCTAACCTTGCTGCTCTGCCTCACGCTTCCCGCCCACGCCGAAGGTTTTCTCACCCGCCTGCTCAACAAGCCCGTACCCGGCGGCGTAGCGGTCGTCGATCTGGGCAACGACGCCAGCGCCCCGACAGCACGCTACGACGGCAAACCGGTGCTGGTGCTGCGTGAAGACGACCAGCGCTGGATCGCTGTCGTCGGCATCCCGCTGACGGTCAAGGCGGGCCAGCAAACGCTGGAGGTCAACAGCCAGGCACAGAGCTTTCGAGTCGAGGCACGCAATTACCGCGAGCAGCACATCACGCTGAAAAACCAGCGCCAGGTCAATCCGAATCCTGATGACCTCAAGCGCATCGAGCGCGAGCTAACCGAGCAAACCCGTGCCTACCGGCAGTTCAGCCCTCGCCAACCCAGCAACCTGTTGTTCGACAAGCCGGTCAACGGCCCGCTGTCCTCGCCGTTCGGCCTGCGCCGTTTCTTCAACGGAGAAGAGCGCAATCCCCATTCAGGCCTCGATTTCGCAGCCAAGACCGGCACGCCGATCAAGACTCCCGCCGCCGGCAAGGTGATTTTGACGGGTAATTACTTCTTCAATGGCAAGACTGTGTTCGTCGATCACGGACAGGGACTGATCAGCATGTTCTGTCACCTGTCACAGATAGACGTAACGGTCGGCGACGAACTGTCCCGCGGTGCCGTGCTCGGCAAGGTCGGTTCCACCGGCCGGGCCACGGGACCGCATCTACACTGGAACGTCAGCCTCAACGATGCACGGGTCGATCCGTCGATCTTCATCGGTGCGTTCAAACCCTGAATCAACAAGGATCCCCCTATGCTCATCAATGTGCAGGACTCGACGCTTGTCATCATCGACATCCAGGAACGGCTATTCCCCTCCATCGAAGGCCACACCGCGTTGGCCGAGCACAGCGCCTGGCTGATACAGGTAGCCCAGCGCGTCGGTGTTCCGGTACTGATCACTGAGCAATACAGCAAGGGCCTCGGCCCGACGATCGCAACCCTGCGCGACGGTGTGGGCGACGAGGCGATCATCGAGAAGCTGCATTTTTCCGCCGCGCGCGACGGCGAGCTGTTCAAGCGCCCCGGTGGCGAGCGCAAGCAGTTCATCATCAGCGGCATCGAAACCCATATCTGCGTGCTGCAGACGGTGCTCGACCTGCTGGCTCGCGGTCATCAGGTGTTCGTCGTTGAAGAAGCGGTCGGCTCGCGCCGCGCCAGTGACAAGGCGCTTGGCCTGGCGCGCATGCAGCAGGCCGGTGCCAGCATCGTCTCCCGAGAAATGGTTGCCTTCGAGTGGATGGAACAGGCCGGGACCGACCTGTTCCGCTCGATCAGCCGCGAATTCATTCGCTGAGAGGAACACCCCTAGCACGCGGTTGTGGTCCGACGCCAACTGACGGAGCGGCACGATGCAGGAAGAAATGAAGGTCTGGCTGGAATGGCTGGGCGAGCATGCCGAACTGGAGACGCTGGTCGCCAGCGCGGCGCTGATATTTGCGGCGTGGCTGGCCAACTGGGTGGTCAAGCGCATCCTGGTGAGCGGTCTGTACAAAATACTGCGCAGCACTCGCGAAACTCAGCTGCAGGACTTCGGCATCATTCGTCGGTTGTCCAACATCGTGCCGGCACTGGTGCTGTCGATCGGAGTAAATGCCGTCCCGGGCCTGCCGGAAGCAGCCGTCACCGTTGTACGCAATGTCTGCGGTGGTTTCATCGTGCTGACCATTGCCCTCGCTTTGGGTGCATTGCTGGACATTATCAACATGATGTATCAGCGACGGGCCGATGCGCATGTGCACCCCATCAAGGGCTATCTGCAGGTGATCAAGATCGTGCTGTACGCGGTCGCCACCATCCTCATCATCGCCACCCTGATTGACCGCTCACCGCTGATCCTGCTGTCCGGCCTCGGGGCCATGGCGGCGGTCCTGATGCTGATTTTTCAAGACACCATTCTTTCATTAGTGGCCAGTGTGCAGATCACCTCCAACGACCTGATCCGAGTGGGCGACTGGGTGGAAATGCCGCAGCTCAACGTAGACGGCGATGTCATTGATATTGCCCTGCATACGGTGAAGGTGCAGAACTGGGACAAGACCGTAAGCAACATCCCGACCAAGCGTTTTATCAGCGATTCGTTCAAGAACTGGCGAGGCATGCAGGAAAGCGGCGGGCGGCGAGTCAAGCGCAGCCTGTTTCTGGATCAGCAAAGCGTGCACTTTCTGAGTAGCGAAGAATGTGAGCATCTGCATCGCTTCAATCTGCTGGATGAGTACCTCACCGAGAAACGCCGTGAGATCGATGCGTGGAATGCCAAGCTCGAGGAGTGCGGCAAGGAGCCGGTGAATACTCGACGGATCACCAATATCGGCAGTTTCAGAGCGTACGTGGAACGCTATCTGCGCAGCCATGGCGGTATCCATCAGGGTATGACGTTGATGGTGCGCCAGCTCAGCCCCACCGCTGACGGTTTGCCTCTGGAAGTCTACTGTTTCACCAACACCGTAGCCTGGACCCAGTACGAGGCGATCCAGTCAGACATCTTCGACCACCTGCTGGCGATCCTGCCTGAGTTCGGTCTGCGCGTGTTCCAGCACCCGAGCGGTGCGGATATGCGCGAGGGCTATGGCTCGGTCAGCCAGTTATTCAGCCGACCATTAGCCGAGCCGCTCCAACCCGGCGACAATCGCAACGAAAGCCAGTCCCGGCACGGTTGATCGTCCGGGCAGTGAAGCATCAGGCCGTGATGCTCACTGCCCAGACGAGAGCCGTCAGAAGCTGATGTCGACCCGCGCCCAATAGGTGCGGCCCGGCTCATTGACGCGACGGGTAGCGTCAAGCCCGTAGTCGGGGAAGCCTGCGCTGCCAGCCAGGTTGAGATGCTCGCTGTAGGCTTTGTCCAGCAGATTGTCGACACCGGCGCTGAGCTTGAAATGCTGGTCCAAACGATAAGCACCGTTGACCGCCAGCACACCGAAGCCGGCACTCTCGTCGAAGTCCTTGCCAACCACGGTGCCCTGATTTTCAGCGACCCGCCCCTGTGAAGCGACTACTCGCCAGAGCCCGCTGGTGCTCCAGTTTTCACGTTCATAAGTCAGCCCGAGACGCCCTTCCAGCGGCGGAATCTGCGGCATGGCACGGTCATCGCTGCGGTTCTTGCCCCAGGCGTAGGCCAGACTTGCGTCGCCTTTCCAGTTGCGATTGAAGCGGTAGCTTGCGCCCAGCTCGCCACCGGCGATGGTGGCGTCAATGTTGCTCACCTCGGCGCGAAGCATGCCGGGCATCACCCCAGGCACATAGCTGAACAGAATGTAGTCTTCGACCAGACCGGCGTACGCGGAAACCCACGCTTGCAGCGGGCCCTTGGCGTACTGCAGTCCGACATCAACCTGCGTGGTCTTCTCCGGCCGAACCGAGTCGAACGGCTGTACCGTGCCGACCGGCCCTGGGTTGGAGACGAACAGTTCCCAGTAATCGGGGAACCGCTCGGCACGGCCGAGGCCGGCATATCCAGTCACCGGCATCCCGGAGATTTCTTTTTCGTAGCGCATGAAGCCGCTGTAAAGCGTGTCACGCCGAGTGTCTCCGGCGCTGGGATTGGTCCAATCCTGACTGACCGGCATGCCCATCATGTTTTTCAGCGTCGGGTGATGGCTGTTGAAGAACGCACGCTCATCGGTCGCTTCGTGCAGATCCAGGCGCAGACCGCTGATGACTTTCTCGCGCTCGCTGAGCTGCCAGGTCAGCTCGCCGAACAGGCCGTAACTGTGCAGGACGGCATCCGGCACCCAGGGCAGCGAGTCGCTATCCGCCGCCGCTACCATCTGATTGACCGCACCGGTCGGACTCATGACCTTGCGATGTTCACTGCGCTGCGCATCAATGCCGGCCTTCACCTCGACGTCGGTCCATTGCCAGGTGCCGACCAGGCGTCCACCGAGCGTGCGCCTGTCGACCCGCGACAGGGTCGGCTTTGTCATCATCATTGTCGGGACGAAGTCGCGCAGGCTGTAGTTGTCCATGATGTGATCGGCGTAGTTGTAATAAACCTGCGCCTCCAGCCCGTAGAAGGTCTCGCCGATACTGGTCTTCTCGAAGCGCAATCCGAGGCTTTCACGTTGAAACTGGCTGCCGTCCATGCCTCGTCCAGCATAGCGGGCGAAGCCGTCTCCGCGGCCAGCAGTCAGCTCGACCAAGGTATCCGCATCCGGCACCCAGCCTAGCGCGATGTCGGTGTTCCACTTGTCATAGCGCGACGGCACTGTATCGCCGTTGCCGTCCGCGTAGTCATCAGCCTGCGAGCTGTTGGCCATCAGCCGCGCGTAGCCCTGTGTGCTACCCACAGCGGCATCGAGGTTGCGGTCGAAGCGGCCATTGGATCCCGTCAGCAAACTGGCGTTGAGGCGGTAATCCGGCTCGCTGAACTGCTCCGGTTCACGCTCGAAAAGCACCGTAGCGGCCGAAGCGCCTGGCCCCCAGAGCACGGTCTGCGGCCCTTTGATGACCGTCAGCTTGTCGAACGTGTCCGGACTGATATAGGAGCTCGGCGAGTCCATGCGATTCGGGCAGGCACCCAGCATCTCGCCGCCATTACTGAGCAGTTTCAGGCGCGAGCCGAACATCCCTCGGAAAACGGGATCACCGTTCACCCCGCCGTTGCGCACCGCCGAGAACCCCGGAATGGTTTTCAGGTAATCGGCGCCGTCGCTGGCCGGCATCGGCTGACGGGGGATCTTCGGATCGGTGACCACCGTCAGCGGGGACTGCTGCGCCACCCCGGTGACGACCATGGGAGTGAGCTGGATCGGCGACCTGGGGTCCGCCTCGGCGGCCATGCTCTGGGCTGCGACAGCGCTAAGCAGCGCGACGTGCGCCAAGTGCCAGCGCAGGCGCAACGGACGCAGAGAAAAGTTGCCGGGCAGGCGTGAGGTTACCGCCCGTGCAGGGGTGATTCTGGACATAAGGATCTTCCACTTCTGAAATGTAGGAGAAACCGCGCGCTGGCGGCTCGGAAATCAGCCGTGGAGTACTGGTGGTGCCCGCGCATACCCGCCAGTAAGGCGCGGCATGGCCGGCAGTGGCGGTTGCGCACTCAGCCGTGCAAAAGAAGGCGAAAAATAAGGCAGGGCCGGCGCGAAGGACAGCACCAGTGGCGGACTCAGCGTCAGCAGCTCACAGTAACCACAGAGGTCAAGCGAGGCGAGCCAGGCCGGCTGGCCAACCGAGCCCGAAGTTGTATGCGCCTTTGGCGCATGGCCCTGTGCCTGGTGATGATGCTGGTGGGCGACTGATGCCGCTGTAGCGGACTGGGCAGGCTCAAGCTGCGAAGCTGAATAGAGCGGACCCACATGAATCATCAACATGGCAAAAAGGCCAAGCCAGAGATCCGCTGTGAAATGTCCTTTGCGTCTCACGAAAATCCTGCTGTGGAGCGGCTACTGCTCGTCGTGGCCGGATGATCGCATGCTGCAAGGCCAAGGGTGACTGCGACACGGGGCCGCAATTTCGTTGCGCAATCGACCGTCAATTACTTTAACGAGTCGAAATATATCTCCCTCAAATAGTCATTTATTAGTGTTTTTCACCATTTTATCGGAGAGAGTTGCAATCCAATACGCACGAGCCCTACATTCGGAACCATAGAACCGCATCGACCTGCTCTGCCCTCCCTGATTTGCGCCGCGCTTTGGGGAGCTGCTCAAGGAAATCGCCATGACAATGCTCAAAGATCCTTCAAACAAATACCGCGCCTTTCCGGTGATCAACCTGCCTGACCGTACCTGGCCCTCGCAGACCATTACCCAGGCGCCGATCTGGCTGAGCTCCGACCTGCGCGACGGCAACCAATCGCTGATCGAGCCGATGGACGCGGGCAAGAAGATGCGCTTCTTCAAGACGCTGGTTCAGGTCGGCCTGAAGGAAATTGAAGTGGGCTTTCCCTCCGCATCGCAGACCGACTTCGATTTCGTTCGCGAGCTGATACAGGGTGGACACATTCCGAATGACGTCACTATCCAGGTGCTGACTCAGGCCCGCGAAGACCTCATCACTCGCACCTTCGAGTCGCTCAAGGGCGCCAAGCAGGCCATCGTCCACTACTACAACGCAACCGCGCCGAGCTTCCGTCGCATCGTCTTCAACCAGGACAAGGCCGGTGTAATCAACATCGCCGTCAACGCCGCGCAGGTGGTCAAGCGCCTGGCCGATGCCGCGCCGGAGACCGACTGGCGCTTCGAATATTCGCCGGAGGTGTTCAGTTCCACCGAGACCGACTTCGCCGTCGAAGTGTGCAACGCGGTCATCGAGGTGTTTCAGCCGACGCCAACGAAAAAGCTGATCCTCAACCTGCCCGCCACCGTCGAGGCCGCGACGCCGAACATCTATGCCGATCAGATCGAATATTTCGGCCGCAAGATCAACAAGCGCGACAGCGTGCTGATCAGCCTGCACACCCACAACGACCGCGGCACGGGCGTGGCCGCCACCGAGCTGGGCCTGATGGCCGGAGCGGATCGCGTCGAGGGCTGCCTGTTCGGCAACGGCGAGCGCACCGGCAACGTCGATCTGGTCACCGTTGCGCTGAACATGTACAGCCAGGGCGTTGATCCGCAGCTGGACTTCTCCGACATCGACGCATTGCGCAAGGTAGTCGAAGAGTGCAACCAACTGCCGGTCCATCCGCGCCATCCCTATGTCGGCGATCTGGTCCATACCGCCTTCTCCGGCTCGCACCAGGACGCGATCCGCAAGGGCTTCAGCCAGCAGGATCCGAACGGGGTCTGGGAAGTGCCCTACCTGCCGATCGACCCGGCCGACATCGGCCGCAGTTACGAGGCGGTGATTCGCGTCAACAGCCAGTCCGGCAAGGGCGGCATCACCTACTTGCTGGAACAGGAGTACGGCATCAGTCTGCCGCGCCGCATGCAGATCGAGTTCAGCCAGGTGGTGCAGCGCGAAACTGATCGTCTCGGCCTGGAAATGAGCGCCAAGCAGATCTACGCGCTGCTCGAAAGCGAATACCTGCAGGCTACGGCGCCGTATGCGCTGAAGAGCCACCGCTTGCAGGAAGAGAACGGCACCAGCGCCGTCGACGTGGAGGTCGCCACCGAAGGCGAGATCATGCACTGGCGCGGCATCGGCAAGGGCCCGCTGGAGGCGCTGGTTGCTGGCTTGCCGGTCAAGCTGGAGATCATGGATTACCACGAGCACTCGATCGGCGCTGGCAGCAATGCACGCGCAGCAGCTTATATCGAGGTTCGTCTGGACGGCGAACGCCCGCTGCACGGCATCGGGATTGACGAGAACATCACCACCGCAAGCATCCGTGCGCTGTTCAGTGCCCTGAACAGAGCCTTGCGCGAAGCAACATCCAAAGCCGCCTGAGGCTACACGGCGAGCCCGGACCGGGCTCGCCGTCCCCGCACCACCAGCGGAAGCATTGAGCACAAACCACCCCCCTGGGCGCCGCTCCCTCCACTCCATGGCTTCTCGCCCCCCCTGCTTCCTGCAGGAACGCATCATTCATCAGCAGAATCGTGCAACCGCTTCACGGCCTCTGGTACTAGGATGGGCGTTTCGTCCAGACAATCAGCCTCAGGAGTCGCCATGAGCAATGCCATCGGTTATGCCGCCCAGGATCCGAGCACGCCGCTCGCACCCTATTCCTTCACCCGCCGCGACGTCGGACCGAACGATGTAAAGATCGACATTCTCTACTGCGGCGTCTGCCACTCGGACCTGCATACCGCACGCAACGAATGGAACAACACGCTCTACCCTTCCGTCCCGGGCCACGAGATCGTTGGGCGGGTAACAGCCGTTGGTGAGGCGGTCAGCCGCTTCAAGGTCGGCGATATGGCCGGCGTTGGTTGCCTGGTCGACAGTTGTCGGACGTGTTCGTCCTGCGGCGAAGGGCTGGAGCAATACTGTGAGAACGGCTTCACCGGCACCTACAACGGTCCGGCGTTCGGCGGTGGTGAGAACACCCTGGGTGGCTACTCGGACAACATCGTGGTGGACCAGCATTTCGTCCTGCGCATCTCACACGACGAAACCAACCTGGCGGCCGTCGCGCCACTGCTGTGCGCCGGGATCACAACATATTCGCCGCTGCGCCAGTGGAAGGTCGGACCCGGCCAGAAGGTTGGCGTGGTCGGCCTCGGTGGCCTTGGTCACATGGCGGTGAAGATCGCCAATGCCATGGGGGCGCACGTGGTGCTGTTCACCACCTCGCCGGACAAGAAGGAAGACGCGCTGCGCCTCGGTGCCAGCGAAGTGGTGGTGTCGAAGAACCGGGACGAGATGGCCGCGCATCTGAACAGCTTCGACTTCATCCTCAACACAGTCGCCGCGCCGCACAACCTCGACGCCTTCGTAGCGCTGCTCAAGCGTGACGCAACCATGACCCTGGTAGGCGCCCCCGCCTCGCCGCATCCTTCGCCCAGCGTGTTCGGCCTGATCTTCAAGCGTCGCCGCATTGCCGGCTCGCTGATCGGCGGCATTGCCGAGACCCAGGAGATGCTCGACTTCTGCGCTGAACACAACATCGTGTCGGACATCGAGATGATCGATATCCAGACCATCAACGAGGCCTACGAGCGCATGCTCAAGAGCGACGTGAAATACCGTTTCGTCATCGACATGGCCTCGCTCAAGTCGGCGTAAGCCACAGCATGGGCGCGCCGGGTCCAGGCGTGCCCATGACCAACGCGGCTCAAACCGGGCCTTCCCTCTTTGCCGCCGAGCCGCTAAGGTCGCCGACCTTCTGAGGAGTCGGCATGCGCTACCTGATTTTCGTCACCCTGCTCTGGGCGTTTTCCTTCAACCTGATCGGTGCCTACCTCGCTGGCCAGGTGGACAGCTACTTCGCTGTGCTGACACGCGTGTTGCTGGCAGGCGTGGTATTCCTCCCGCTGACCCGCTGGCGCGGCGTGGCACCGGGCTTCATCGGCGGCGTAACATTGGTCGGCGCGCTGCAGTTCGGCGTCACCTACCTCTGCCTGTATCTGAGTTTCAACGTGTTGACGGTGGCGGAAGTGCTGCTGTTCACGGTACTGACGCCGCTCCACGTGACATTGATCGACGATGCACTGAACCGTCGTTTCAACCCCTGGGCTCTGGTCGCCGCGGCCGTAGCGGTATTGGGTGCCGGACTGATTCGCTATGACGGCGTCTCCAATGACTTTCTCGGTGGCTTCCTGTTGATGCAGTTGGCCAACTTCACCTTTGCCGCGGGCCAGGTCGGCTACAAGCATCTGGCGCAGCGCTACCCGTCTGATATCCCACCCCACCGTCGCTTCGGCTACTTCTTCATTGGCGCGCTGATCGTCGTGCTGCCGGCCTGGCTGCTGTTCGGCAACCCGGACAAGCTGCCGACCACCACTGCGCAGTGGGGCGTACTGGTGTGGATGGGCGTGCTGGCGACGGCACTCGGGCAATTCTGCTGGAACAAGGGCGCCACCCTGGTCGATGCCGGCACTCTCGCGGTGATGAACAACATGGCGGTGCCGGTGGGGCTGGTTCTCAATCTGTTGTTCTGGGGCACGCAGACCAACCTTGTACTGCTGACGGTCGGAGGACTGATCATTCTGGCCTCGCTGCAGATCAACCGCCTGGGTCGCAAGCAGGCCCAATGACATTATGTAAGTTATTGTTATATATGGATTTATATATCAATTACGTAAGATAGCGCGCCCCGCATGGATGCGATTCTCAGTTAGTCGTCGAGAACCCCATGCGCCGATACAGCCTGCTTCTGCTCGCCCTGCTTTTTTCTGTTCAGCTCCACGCCGACGCGCCACGCACCTTTCGCGAAGCTAAAAAGATTGCCTGGCAGATGTACGCCGAGCGACCGGTGGATTTCTATTGCCGCTGTGCCTTCAAGGGCAAGCAGATAGACATGGCCAGCTGTGGCTATGTACCGCGCAAGCAACCCAAGCGTGCCGCGAGGGTGGAGTGGGAACACATCGTGCCGGCCTGGGTGATCGGCCATCAACGCCAATGCTGGCAGGATGGCGGGCGCAAGCACTGTACGTCCAGCGACCCGGTATTCAGCCAGGCGGAAGCCGATCTGCACAACTTGGTGCCGGTTGTCGGTGAAGTGAACGGTGACCGCAGCAACTATGGTTTCGGCATGCTGAGCGAAAAACCCAGCCAGTATGGCGCCTGCCCTTTCGTGGTGAACTTCAAGCAACGCACTGCCATGCCGCCGACCTACGCCCGCGGCACCATTGCCCGTACCTACCTGTACATGAGCGAGCGCTACGGCTTGCGGTTGTCGAAGCAGGATCGCCGCCTGTATGACATATGGAATCGCCAGTACCCGGTCAACGAGTGGGAGCAATGGCGTAACCGCAGCGTCGCCTGTGTGCAGGGTAATGCCAATCGCTTCGTCGGCGCGGTTGACCTGCGTCGCTGCAGCAGATCGATTTCCCGTTCAACCACCACGTTGCGACGGCCAGGCTAGAGCCGTCTGGGCAGGAGGCGCTTTTGCTGGCGTTGCCGGCGACGCAGTTGCACCCGGCCTTCCACGCACTGCATGCTGTTGGCCCGACTCGTTACCATGGCGACATCGATGCAGGACCGAACACTCTATGCGACGCTCGGATTGGTCGTGCTGGCGGCACTCGTCAGCTCTGGCATGGCTCCGTACGATCGAGCGACCTGGCTGCTGGAAGTCGCACCCGTGCTGATCGCAGCCCCCTTGCTGCTCTGGAGCTATCCGCGCTTTCCGCTGACACGCCTGCTGTATGGGGTCATCGCCTTCCATGCGCTGGTTCTGATTCTTGGTGGCGCCTATACCTATGCGCGTGTTCCCGCGGGTTTCTGGGTGCAGGACTGGTTCGACCTCAGCCGCAATCCGTACGACAAACTTGGCCATTTCATTCAGGGCGTCACGCCGGCTCTGCTCACGCGTGAAATTCTGCTGCGCCGCCATATAGTCGCAGCCGGAAAAATGCTGGGCTTTCTCGCCGTTTGCGTCGCTCTGGCGTTCAGCGCCTTTTACGAGCTGATCGAGTGGTGGGTGGCGCTCCTTGCCGGCCAAGGCGCGGAAGACTTCCTCGGCACGCAGGGCGACCCCTGGGATACCCAGTCAGACATGTTTATGGCGCTGCTGGGAGCAATGCTCTCAGTCATACTCCTGGCGCAGCCGCAAAACCGGCAGATACGCCGGCTGAGCGGGGCAGGCCCAGCGGTGTAACGCGGTGCTTTATCGACTTGGGGCCGATGCAGTTCTGCTGCTGCATCTCGCCTTCATCATCTTCGTGTTGCTGGGCGGCCTGCTGGTTGCCTGGAAACGCGGATTCTTGCTGTTGCACCTTCCAGCAATCGCCTGGGGGCTCTTCGTCGAGCTGAGCGGACGACCCTGCCCCCTGACTCATTGGGAAAACCTGCTGCGCCGCCTGGCCGGAACTGCGGGGTACGACGCCGGCTTCATCGAGCACTATCTGTTGCCGCTGATATACCCCGCCTGGCTGAGCGTGCCGGTGCAATATCTGCTGGCCGCCATAGTGGTGGTGGTAAACGCACTCATCTATGGCGGCCTGGTGTGGCGTCGCCGGCACCGATCAGCAGCGCGCTGACCTCCACTCCGGGTTAAAGCTTCAGTTCGAAAGCGTCGCCATCGTGGTACGCGGGAAATTTGCTGCGGAACTTGGCCAAATGAGCCGCGCGAAGCGTCGTGCGGAACAAACCTTCTGCATCACCGGCTTCGAGCAGCGGATCGCCGAGATAGTCCAGTACCTGGCTGTCGCCACTGTAGGGATAACCGTTGCCGTCTTCGCCCACCCGATTCACAGCGGCGACGTAGCAGAGATTCTCGATCGCACGCGCGGGTAATAGGCGATTCCAGGCGTTACGCCGGGCAGCCGGCCAGTTGGCGGTATAGAGGAGCAGGTCGGTGTCGTGCGGATCGCGGCTCCACACCGGGAAGCGCAAGTCGTAGCAGATCAGCGGGCGCACGTGCCAGCCGTTGAGTTTGAAAACGGCCTGCTTCTCGCCCGCTGTGTAGTGCTTGTGCTCACCGGCCATGCGGAACAGGTGACGCTTGTCGTAATGCAAGATTTCGCCGTTCGGCTGAGCCCAGAGCAGTCGGTTACGATGGCTGCCATCGGCGGCCTCGATGATCACACTACCGGTGATCACCGCGTCGATACGCGCTGCCTGCTCACGCAACCATGAGTAGGTCGGGCCCTCCTCGGGCTCGGCGAGCTCGGCGGAATTCATCGAAAAAGCGGTCGTGAACATTTCCGGCAGGACGATCAGGTCCGCGCCGCGGGCGTCATCCAGCAGCCCGATGAAACGCTCACGATTGGCGTCAGCATCCTGCCAGACAAGCGTCGTCTGGATCAGAGCCAGTTCAAGATCGGGTAAGTCGTTCAGATCGCGCATAGTCGTTCTGCTGCTTGACGCAGCGTCTCCTCTCGTTTGGCGAAGCAGAAGCGGACAAGCCGCGATTCTGCAGGAGGCGTTTGGTAGAACACCGAAATCGGAATACTGGCGACACCGTGTTCACGGGTCAGCCATTCAGCCATGGCGACATCGCCGAGATCCGGGCGGATCGCAGAATAGTCCGCCAGCTGAAAGTAGGTCCCCGAGGCGCGCGTGAAGCTGAAGCGCGAACCGGCCAGCAGATCGCAGAACAGATCACGCTTGGCCTGGTAGAAGGCTGGCAGCTCTGATACGTGCTCGGGATGCGCAGCCATGAAATCGGCCAGCGCCCATTGCAACGGCGTGACGCCGGCAAAGCTGACGTACTGGTGCACCTTGCGCAGCTCACTGCTGAGCGCGGTTGGCGCCACCACGTATCCGGTCTTCCAGCCGGTGACATGGTAGGTCTTGCCAAAGGAACTGACGACGAAGGCACGCTGATACAGTTCATCGTGCCGCAATACACTGGCGTGCTCACGACCGTCGAATATCAGGTGCTCGTAGACCTCATCACTGAGCAGGTAGATATCGCGGTCGCGGATCAGGGCCGCCAGACGATCCAGGTCAGCCCTCTCGATCAATGCTCCGCTGGGGTTATGCGGCGTGTTCAACACGATCATTCGAGTGCGTGGGGTAATTGCATCGGCGAGCTTCTGCCAATCGATGGAAAAGCCCGGCAAGCTCAGCGACTGATGAACGCACACCCCGCCGGCGAGTTCGACGGCTGGCTCGTAGCTGTCGTAGCAGGGATCGAAAACGATTACTTCATCCCCTGGCCGGACAACCGCGTGAATCGCACAAAAAATGGCCTGCGTCGCCCCGGGGGTGATCGTGACCTCGGCCTCGGCGCTGACCTGGCGCTCATATAACGAGCCGACCTTGATCGCCACCTGCTCGCGCAACGCCGGCAGGCCGGTCATCGGTGCGTATTGATTGTGTCCAGCCATCACATGCCGGGCAACTGCCTCACGCAACGCATCGGGGCCATCGAAGTCGGGGAAGCCCTGCGACAGGTTTAAGGCGCCGGTCTGCGCCGCCAGTTGCGACATGGTGGTGAAAATGGTGGTGCCGACATTGGGCAATTTACTGATCAACATGACAGCCTTCCAACAGGCCCGCCGTAAGGGGCTTCGGCAGGGGAAAACAGAATAGCCGATCAATGCGCCAGGATACGAGGGCGTCGGACATGCCGCGCCGGCTGCTACAGTGATGCAAACACGCCTGCGCGGCACCTCAATCCGATACTCAGGAATTCCAGCATGTCACCTGCAGACTCCCCATGGCACATCTTGCGTACCCAGGCAGAACGAGCAGTGCAGGCAGAGCCGGTCTTGAGCGGCACTTTTCGTGAAGCCATTCTCGATCAGCCTGATTTCGCTTTCGCCTTGGCCCACCGAGTCAGCCAAGCCCTAGCTGACAGCGAGGAGCAGCAAGCGGTCTTGTTTGATCGCTTCTCCAGCATTCACCAGCAGTTCCCGGCATTGGCCGAGTCGGCCTGGTGCGACTTGCAGGCCATCGTCAGCCGAGACCCGGCCTTTGGCACCGGGCTGGAAGTGCTGCTGTTCTCCAAGGGATTTCTGGCCCTGCAGGCCTACCGCATAGGCCATCAGCTGCTGCTGCAGGGTGAGCGCCTGCTGGCGATGTTCATCCAGGCTCGCTGCAACGAACGTCTAGCCGTCGACATAAACCCGGCCAGCCAGATCGGCAGCGGCATCATGCTCGACCATGCGACCGGCATCGTCATCGGCGAAACCGCCGCAGTGGGCGATGATGTCTCGATTCTGCAAGGTGTAACGCTGGGCGGGACCGGCAAGGAAAGCGGAGACCGTCACCCCAAGGTGCGCAGCGGCGTGATGATCGGCGCAGGGGCTAAGATTCTCGGCAATATTGAAATCGGCGAAGGCGCCAAGGTCGGCGCTGGCAGTGTGGTGCTGCAAGCCGTAGCACCTCACACAACCGTGGTCGGTAACCCGGCCCGCCAAGTCGGCAAGCCGAGGCATGCACGACCGGCCCTGGATATGGACCAATCGTTCGACGAAGGCTGAAAGCTAGCGTTTGTCGCGACGCTTTTTCTCGGCCTTTTTGTGGTGGGACATGAGGCGACGTTTCTTGTTGACCTGGCGGTCGGTCAGGGTGTTCTTCTTGCCCTCGAAGGGGTTTTCGCCACCCTTATACTCGATACGAATGGGTGTACCAACCAGCTTCAGCACCCGCCGGTAAGTGTTTTCCAAGTAACGGGTGTAGGACTTGGGAATCGAGTCGACCTGGTTGCCATGGATCACGATCAGCGGCGGGTTGGCACCGCCCAGGTGTGCGTAACGAAGCTTGATTCGGCGGCTGGCAACCATCGGCGGCGCATGCTCGCGAACCGCGTCTTCAAGGATCTGCGTCAGACGGCTGGTGGGCCAACGAGTCACAGCTGAAGTGAACGAAGCCTGCACCGACTTGTACAGGTTGCCAACGCCGGTGCCATGCTTGGCGGAGATGAAGTGGATGTCGGCAAACTCAACAAAGAACAACCGGCGCTCCAGCTCGGTCTTCACATAGTCACGCTCGCTCGGCTCCATGCCGTCCCACTTGTTCAGCGCGATGACCAGCGCTCTGCCGCTTTCCAGCACGAAACCAAGCAGATTCAAATCGTGTTCGACCACGCCTTCACGCGCATCCATGACGAAGATGACCACGTTCGAGTCCTGGATCGCCTGCAGCGTCTTGACCACCGAGAACTTTTCCACGGCCTCGAAGATCTTGCCGCGGCGACGCACACCAGCCGTATCGATCAGGGTGTACTTTTCGTCGTCGCGTTCGAACGGGATGTAGATGCTGTCGCGGGTGGTACCGGCCTGGTCATAGACAATGACCCGCTCCTCGCCAAGCATGCGGTTGACCAGCGTCGACTTGCCCACGTTGGGCCGGCCGATGATCGCGATCTTGATGCCATCCTTTTCGCTCGGCCCTGGGATGCGCTTCAGTTCCTCGCCTTCGGCGACCGCCTCGCCCTCTTCACTTTCGCCTTCGGCAACTTCGGCGTTGTCCTTGGGGAACACGCCGAGCGCTTGCTCCAGCATATGGCTGATCCCGCGGCCATGGGCGGCGGCAATCGGCAGAGCGTCACCAAGACCCAGCGGACTGAATTCCGCGCGGGCGATATCGGGATCAATGCTGTCGACCTTGTTCGCCACGAGAAAGTGGCGCTTGTTCATCTTGCGCAGGTGTTCGGCAATCATCTGATCGCCAGGCGTCATGCCAGCACGCGCATCGACCATGAACATGACTGCATCGGCCTCCTGCATGGCTTGCAGGGACTGCTCGGCCATCTTGGCGTCGATGCCTTCCTCATCCCCTGTCAGACCACCGGTATCGATGACGATGTAGGTGCGACCCTGCCACTTGGCCTCGCCATATTGGCGATCACGGGTCAGACCGGCATATTCCGCCACGATGGCGTCACGGCTCTTGGTCAAACGGTTAAACAGGGTGGACTTGCCAACGTTCGGGCGGCCCACCAGGGCGATTACGGGAACCATACGGCTCTCCACTGCGATATTTCAGAAAACACGAAGGCCGCTGCAAGGCAGCGGCCAGATATTTATTGCTCCGCCTGAACGGAGCAAGGTACACGACGTGAGGCTGTCAATCCGCCTGGCGAATGGTCAGCGCGACAAGCTTTCCGTCGTTACCGTAGGCATACAGCCAGTCGCCTTCGACCACAGGTCTGGCTCGCACCCCGGCGCTGTCGATACGGGTGCGCGCGACGAAACGCCCATCGACCTGGCTGAGGAAGTGTAGATACCCCTCCTTGTCACCCACCACGACATAGCTGGAGAAAACCGCCGGAGCGGACAGCTGCCGACGCAGCAGCGAATCGTTGCTCCACAGTACGGTTGTCGATCGCTCATCGATGCCGAGCACCGTGCCGTCGGCCTGGCTTACGTAGACACTGCCATACCCCATCGCGAGGCCGGTCGCCGTCGAGGCATCGCGTTGCCAGAGAATCCGACCACTCTCCAGATCCAGCGCTGCTGCGCGACCTTGGAAGGAAGCGACATAAAGGGTGCCGCCTGAAAGCAGCAGCCCGCCATCGATATCGACGACGCGCTCAAGTTCGGAACGACCTTGTGGAATGGCGACCCGCTGCTCCCAGATTGGCAACCCACGGCGGGTGTCCAGTGCTACCACCTTGCCACTGGAAAGGCCGGCAATCGCCAGCTCATTGGTCAGCAACGGTGAGCCGGTACCGCGCAGGGTCAGGACCGCTGGCGAACTTTCGTAGCTCCAACGCTGTGCGCCGGTGTCAATCTCAAGCGCGATGACACGGTCATCCTGGGTCTGAACAACAACCACGTCACCATTGACGGCGGGGGCGGCGAGCACCTCGCTGCTCACCTGGCTACGCCAGCGCTCTTCACCAGTGGATACATCCAGAGCCAGCACTTCACCACGCAGCGTACCGACCAGAACCAGGCCGTAGCCAGCGCCTACGGCACCAGAAATCGGCACTTCGAGGTCATTCTTCCAGTTGACCTTACCGGTCGTACGGTCCATGGCCACGACCAACCCTTCGACATCGGCGGCAAATATCTCATTACCGTAGACAACGGGGGCCAGTAGGTTATAGGTCTCGCCCTGGCCATCGCCGATAGACCGGCTCCACTGTTCTTCTAACTGGATCTCAGCGTCAAACTTGACCAGTTCGGCTGGTTCGGGTTCTTTCTTGTCGTTGCTGCTGCAACCTGCCGCAAGAACGGCCAGGGTCAGCAGTGCTGCAGTTTTCCAACGCATCAATTCACGCCTCTCCACGAGCCAGATCGTCAAGTTTCAGCTGCAGGCCACCGATCGCGGCATCCTGAGACAGCAGTTCTTTTGCTTTGGAATAGGCAGCGTGGGCTTCTTCAGGGCGTTGCAGCTGAACCAGCAGATCGCCCCGTAACTCTTCACGACTGGCGGCAAACGCATCGACAGCTTCGCCGTCGAGCAATGCGAGACCATCCTCAGCCTTATCCTGCGCCGCAAGAACACGGGCCATGCGCTGGCGAGCCAGCTCTTCCAGAGTCTTGTCGGCAGGCTTGTCCAGCACCGCCTGAAGCTCCGTTGCAGCCTCGTCGAGACGGCCGGACTCTACCGCCACCTTGGCAACGAAGAGGCTGCCGTACTGAGCGTAGTGAGAACCAGCGAATTCTTTCTGTAGCAAATTGCCCAGGCGCGATACCTCGGCGGTATCGGCCCCACCCTCTTCCAGCGCGGCATTCAGCAACTGCTGATAGACCGTCGAGGCACTATGCGCCTCATTGAGCTGGTGCTTCTGCCAGAACTGCCAGCCGAATACCAGCACCAGAGCAAGCGCACCCCCAAACAGCAATGGCTTGCCGTTTTGCTGCCACCATTCCTTGATTTGCGCCAGCTGTTCTTCTTCGGTACCCGAGGTCACACTGTCACTCCTTCATTCGCTTAAATCAGACCTGACCGCTCACGCGAGACAGGCAGCCAGACACTCGGGTAGAGCATCCCAGGCAATGCTTTGTTGTTCGCTGTCGTCGCGCAGCGGCTTGCAACCTACCACGCGCCCGGCCAGTTCGTCGTCACCCAGAATCAGCGCGAAACGGGCGCCGCTCTTGTCGGCTTTCTTGAACTGACTCTTGAAGCTTCCGCCGCCCGCGTTGACCAGCAGGCGCAGGCCCGGCAAGGCATCCCGCAAACGCTCGGCCAGGCCCAGCGCTGCCAGTTCGGCCGCCTCACCAAAAGCACAGATGAATGCGTGTGCCGGCTGATTGAGTTCCTCGGGCACCAATTCGAGTGTTTCGAGAAGCAGCACCAGCCGCTCAATGCCCATGGCGAAGCCAACGCCGGGAGTGGGCTTGCCGCCAAACTGACTGACCAGCCCGTCATAACGACCACCCGCGCAAACGGTACCTTGCGATCCCAGTTTGTCGGTCACCCACTCGAATACGGTCCGGCCGTAATAGTCCAGGCCACGAACCAGCTTGGGATTGATCTGAAAGTCTATTCCTGCGACTTCGAGACGGGCTTTCAGGCCTTCGAAATGCGCACTCGATTCTTCATCCAGATAGTCATGCAGCGTCGGCGCATCAGCCAGCAGCGCTTGAGTCTGGGCATTCTTGCTGTCGAGAATACGCAGGGGGTTACTGGTCAGGCGGCGCTGGCTGTCTTCGTCAAGCTGCTCGAAATGCTGCTGCAGGTAAGCTACTAACGCGTCGCGATAGGTTGCCCTTGCCTCGCTAGAGCCGAGGCTATTCAGCTGCAAGGTGACCGAATCGGACAGGCCGAGCTTCTTCCACAGTCGCGCGGTCAGTACGATCAGCTCGGCATCAATATCCGGACCCGGCTGATTGAAGACTTCGACACCGATCTGATGGAACTGGCGATAGCGGCCCTTCTGTGGCTTCTCGTAGCGGAACATCGGCCCCGCGTACCAAAGCTTCTGTACCTGCCCGCCGCCCGTCATGCCATGTTCGAGCACAGCGCGCACGCAACCGGCAGTTCCCTCGGGCCGCAGCGTCAATGACTCCTCATTACGGTCGAGGAAGGTGTACATCTCCTTGTCGACCACGTCGGTCCCCTCGCCGATTCCGCGAGCGAACAGATCGGTGAACTCGAGGATCGGCAGACGAATCTCGCTGTAGCCATAGCTGTCGAGCAACTGTGCGAAGGTCGTTTCTAGGTAGCGCCAAACCGGCGTCTGGGCCGGAAGAATATCGTTCATGCCACGGATGGCTTGCAGAGACTTGCTCAATTCGGTTCCTTAATTCAGCTGCGCAGTATCAGCGCAGCGTCAGACTCGGCCTTTTCGCTGGCCTTGCGACGAATCAGCTGCTCCAGCTCATCGACCAGGTTTTCGTTGTTCAGCTTTTGCGCCGGCTTACCGTCGATATAGATCAGGTTGTTCGGCGTCCCACCTGTCAAGCCGATATGTGCTTCCTTGGCCTCACCGGGCCCGTTCACAACGCAACCGATCACCGCCACATCCAGAGGCACCAGCAAATCATCAAGCCGCCCCTCTAGCTCGTTCATGGTCTTGACCACGTCGAAGTTCTGCCGGGAGCAACTTGGACAAGCGATGAAATTGATCCCGCGCGAACGCAAACGCAGCGACTTGAGGATGTCGAAACCGACCTTGATCTCTTCCACCGGGTCAGCAGCCAGCGATATACGAATGGTGTCGCCTATGCCCTCGGCGAGCAGCATGCCTAACCCGACGGCCGATTTCACTGTACCCGAGCGCAAGCCACCGGCTTCGGTGATGCCAAGGTGCAGAGGCTGCTCGATCTTGTCCGCCAACAGACGGTAGGCCGCCACAGCCATGAATACGTCGGAGGCTTTTACGCTTACCTTAAAATCCGGAAAGTTCAGACGGTCGAGATGTTCAACATGGCGCAACGCAGACTCAACCAGCGCCTCGGGTGTCGGCTCGCCGTATTTCTTCTGCAGATCCTTTTCCAACGAGCCGGCGTTAACGCCTATGCGAATAGGGATTCCGCGATCCCGCGCCGCTTCGACCACGGCCCGGACACGGTCTTCGCGCCCGATATTGCCGGGATTGATGCGCAGGCAATCAACACCAAGCTCGGCGACACGCAGAGCGATCTGATAATCGAAATGAATGTCCGCCACCAACGGCAAACTGACGCGCTGCTTGATCTTGCCGAACGCCTCGGCCGCCTCCATCGAAGGCACCGATACACGCACGATGTCAGCTCCGGCATTTTTCAGCCGCTCGATCTGTGCAACCGTGGCATCCACATCGCAGGTTTCGGTATTGGTCATGCTTTGTACGGCGATAGGCGCATCGCCGCCGACCGGTACGTTGCCTACCCAGATTTTGCGAGTAGGTCGACGCTTGATAGGAGACTCACTGTGCATGATTACTGTCCGAGCTTGAGACGCGCGGTTTCACCGCGGGTTTTTCCGGAAAGACTGACGGGCTCGCCGTTGTAGCTGACCTGCACGCCCGAGGCAAAGCCCAGATGCAGGTCCAGCGGGGTTGCGCCAACCAGGGTGCGGCTGCTGCCGGCTTTAGCCAGCCCGCTGTAGAGCACTTCACCTTTCGCATCAGTGACCCGCGTCCAGCAATCCGCCGTGTAATTCAAGGTCAAACGGCCTTCCCCCGGCCCGACAGGCTCGGCTTCAGCTACATCGCCCACTGGCACGGGCGTAGCATCGGCCTGGGTAGCGGCCGGCGCCTCACTGGAAGGCTCGTCCTCGGCCAGCTGAGCTGGCGTTCCTTCCTCCGTTCCGACTACAGGGTGTTCAGCTAGTGGTAACGGCTCGGTGTTGGGGGCCTGGAGCTCGTCGGCAGCCGACGGCGTCGAGCTGACCGGCTCCTCGATTGCGAGTTCGACTGGCTCTTCAGCCCGATCGAGCAAATGAATCTCAGTAGTTCCGTCGGCAGCCTCGACCTCAATGCGCTCAAGTGCGGAGACTGACGGGCCTGACTCGGTACGAGCCGAGCGATCCTGCCACCACAAGAACGCACCTACGCCGATCACCAATGTCAGGATGAAGGTAAAGAAACGCACCATGCTGCGCGACAGCCGCACGGGCTGATCGATGTGGCCAAGACTGTTGACGCTGCTGCCGGTTGCATCTGTACCAGTATGCTGGTCGAACTGCTGTACCAGACGATTCTGGTCCAGTCCCAGCAGCTTGGCGTACGCACGAACGTAGCCGCGGGCGAATGTGTGGCCCGGCAGCTGACTGAAGTCACCTGCCTCTATCTGGGTCAGGGATCGCTCCGAAAGGTTGAGCTGCTTGGCTACTGCAGGGAGGGACCAGTTTTTACTCTCGCGCTCGGCCCGCAACGTTTCGCCAGGATTGCCCAGGGCCGTCGGGGCGGCGGCTTCAGAATGGGGCGCTATCATCGTTGCTCCGAAAGAAACTGTTGATATTCAGGCGTCCCCGGATACAGGCGCTTGAGCTGTAAACCCAGGCTCGCCGCCTGATCGCGGTCCTGATGAATGTTCGCCAAACGAATGCCCAGCAGCAGACTGCGGGCATTTTGCTCGGAAAGGCTGCTGAAACCTTCGTAATAACGTTTAGCCGGGACGTACTGCTTGTCTTCGTACGCCATTACGGCCAATTCGAGTAGCGCGCGCGGCTGCCGGCTGTCGAGGCGCAAGGCACGAGTGAAATAGGTTTCGGCCTGCTCGCGCTGACCCAGCATCAGAGCTGTCATGCCCATGTTCTGAAAGACGTGGGATCGCCCGGAATACAGATTATCTTCCGCGGCCTTTGAGAAACGCTCCATCGCCTCTGGATAGCGCTTTTGCTCGAACAGAAAGCTGCCGTAGTTGTTGAGGATACGGGCGTCATTGTGACTCGACAGCGCCTTGCGGTAATGCTCGTCTGCGAGCTGATTTTCCATTTCGTTCTGGAATACCAAGGCCAACGCCGCATGGGCATCTGCACTATTGGGGTCCAGCTCAAGTGCCTTGCGTAGCGGCGATTTCGCACGAGAGGCCTCGCCCTGCTGCAAATAGCCGATGCCAAGCTGAATATAGGCATCTCGGGCTTCGTCGCGACCTTCCGAAGTACGCATCGGGTTCACCGATCCGGAAGACACACAGCCAGCCATTAGACTGGCGAGCACAAACAGCAGCGCGACGCGCAAGGTCATCAGCATCCCCCTCAGGAACGGTTCGTAGCAACGGGCGTCGTCACTGGCTCAGATTGCAGCTGGCGCACTGCGATGTATCGCTCGCTTCGACGCGTTCTATCCAGCACCTGCCCGACCAGCTGGCCGCAGGCAGCGTCGATATCCTCACCGCGAGTGGTGCGCACTGTCACATTGTGCCCAGCTTTGTGGAGGATGTCCTGAAAACGTCGGATTGCGTTGTTGCTCGGCCGCTCATATCCGGAGTGCGGAAAGGGATTGAACGGGATCAGATTGATCTTGCACGGAATCTTCGCCAGCAGGACGACCATCTGTTCGGCGTGCTCAGGCTGATCGTTAACGCCCTGTAACAACGTGTATTCGATAGTCAGGACGCGCTTTTCGCCGAGATTGGAGATATAGCGTTGGCAAGCCGCCAACAGCATTTCCAATGGGTATTTCTTGTTGATCGGAACCAGCTGATCACGTAATTCATCATTCGGCGCGTGCAGCGAAAGGGCCAGCGATACATCGATGACCTTGGACAGCTCCTCGATCATCGGTACTACACCCGAAGTTGAGAGTGTCACCTTACGCTTGGATATACCGTAGCCGAGGTCGTCCATCATGATCTGCATGGCGGCGACGACATTGTCGAAGTTGAGCAGGGGTTCGCCCATGCCCATCATCACCACGTTGGTGATAGCGCGATCTACCTTCGCCGGTATAGTGCCGAACGACTTGTTGGCAATCCACACCTGACCGATCACTTCGGCAGCGGTGAGGTTGCTATTAAAACCTTGCTTGCCAGTCGAGCAGAAGCTGCAGTCCAGCGCACAGCCAGCCTGGGAAGAAACACAGAGCGTGCCTCGCCCACCCTGGGGAATATAGACGGTCTCCACGCAGCTCCCCGAAGCCACACGCACAACCCATTTGCGGGTGCCGTCGGTGGAAATGTCTTCGCTAACGATTTCGGGGCCGCGGATCTCAGCAGAGGCCTTGAGCTTTTCGCGCAAGGCCTTGCCGATATTACTCATGGCATCGAAGTCATCGACGCCAAAGTGGTGAATCCATTTCATGACCTGACCAGCACGAAAGCGCTTCTCCCCTATGGAATCGAAGAAGCTTTCCAGCTGAGGCTGGGTCAGCCCCAGCAGATTTACTTTACCGGTAGTCACAGTCATCAGGATTCACCTTCGCCTGATCAGCGAATGCGGGCACACACTTCGGTGGCAGAGAAGAAGTAGGCGATTTCGCGAGCGGCGGACGCCTCGGAGTCGGAACCATGAACAGCGTTCTCATCGATAGAGACAGCGAAATCGGCGCGAATAGTGCCTGGAGCTGCTTCCTTCGGGTTGGTAGCGCCCATCAGCTCACGGTTTTTGGCAATGGCGTCTTCGCCTTCCAGAACCTGGACGATTACCGGACCGGACACCATGAAAGCGACCAGGTCCTTGAAGAAACCGCGCTCGCTGTGTTCGGCATAGAAACCGCCCGCTTCACGTTCGGACAACTGAACCATCTTCGAAGCGACGACACGCAGACCAGCCTTCTCGAAACGAGAGGTGATTTCACCAATAACATTCTTGGCGACGGCGTCAGGCTTGATGATGGAGAAAGTGCGTTGCAGGGCCATTTGAAACTCCAGAAAACGATAAGTTAAAGCAAACGAGTAAACCCGCGAATTATACGCGGGTCGAGACGAAAAATATAAGGGTAGCCAGAAGCTAGAAGCCAATCGGCAGAAGCCATCACTTCCAGATAGCCCTCCCACAGACCCGGACTGACAGAGGCTCCTCTAAGCCTCTTCGATCCAGGCAGCCTGTATGGCTTCCAGGACTTTTTCGCCACCGCGCGTCGGATCGTCCGAAAAGCTTGGCAGCTCGACAACCCAACGATGCAATTCGACGAAATTTACGTAGCGGGGATCAACGTCAGGCTTACGCTCACTCAGCTCAATTGCAATATCCAATACATCGGACCATTTAAGCGCCATGATTCACCTCGCCTTAATGACCTTCGGACACTTGATTGATGGTGTATTTCGGTATCTCGACAACCAGATCGACGTCGGCAATCGCAGCCTGGCAGGACAGCCTGGAGGTAGGCTCTAGCCCCCACGCCTTATCCAGCATGTCATCCTCCAACTCGTCGGACGCCTCTAGCGAAGCGAAGCCCTCGCGGATCACCACGTGGCAAGTCGTACACGCACAGGACTTTTCACAGGCATGTTCAATATCGATGCCATTTCGCAGCGCAGCGTCAAGCACCGTCTCACCGGGCTGAGCATCCACTACCGCCCCTTCCGGACAATGGTCGGCATGAGGCAGGAAAACAATCTGCGGCATCTGGTTCAATCCTCGATATCGTTAAGCCGCCGCCCGGCCAGGGCGGCCTTGACGGTGGAATCTAGTCGTCGCGCTGCAAAGGCATCGGTAATCTGGCTGAGGCGCTTCACCTGACGCTCGATGGCAAGGCCATCCTGACTATCAAGCAACTCACGCAACTCGCGCACCCGCGACTCGATCGCCTCGCGCTCTTCTTGGTCGAGCAGACGCTCGCCATCAACCGCCAATGCCCCTTCAACCGCCTCGAGCAGTCGCTGCGCATCGACCAACTGCTCACGAAGCGCTCGGGCCGTTTTGTCTTCATTGGCCTTATGAAAAGAGTCTTCCAACATGCGAGCAATCTCGCCATCGGTGAGTCCATAAGAGGGCTTTACCTGGATACTGGACTCCACGCCCGACGCCAGCTCACGCGCCGAAACACTGAGCAGCCCGTCCGCATCAACCTGAAAGGTGACACGAATCTTCGCAGCCCCGGCCACCATTGGCGGGATGCCTCGCAGCTCGAAGCGAGCCAGGGATCTACAATCGGCAATAAGCTCGCGCTCACCCTGCAGCACATGGATCATCATGGCCGTCTGGCCGTCCTTGTACGTGGTGAACTCCTGAGCCCGAGCAACCGGAATGGTGGTATTGCGCGGAATGATCTTCTCCATCAGCCCGCCCATCGTTTCCAGTCCAAGCGACAGCGGAATTACATCGAGCAGCAACAACTCTTCACCATCGCGATTGTTGCCGGCCAGCGTCTCGGCCTGGATTGCAGCACCGATCGCAACGACCTGATCGGGATCGATATCCGTCAACGGTTCCCGTCCGAACATCTCCCCCACACGCTCGCGAACTCGAGGGACCCGTGTGGAACCGCCGACCATGACCACCGCCTGGACCTCATCCAGCTCAATCGACGAATCACGCAGCGCGCGCCTGCACGATTTAAGGCTACGAGCGATCATCGGCTCGATGAGCTCGTTGAATGTGGCCCGCGTCAGAACGCCCTGCCAATCGGCATAGCGCACTTCGACGGTATCTATTTCGCTGAGCTGCTCCTTGGCATCGCAGGCAATTTTCAGCACTTCACGCTGGGTTCCCGGATCGAGATCCTGGGAGGCACCGGCCTTGGCCAGAATCCAGCCGGCAATCGCATGATCGAAATCATCACCGCCAAGCGCAGTATCACCACCGGTAGCCAGCACCTCGAATACGCCTTTGGTCAGGCGCAGGATGGAGATATCGAAGGTTCCACCGCCCAGGTCATAGATCGCCACGACACCTTCGGCTTCGCGGTCCAGACCGTAGGCAACGGCGGCGGCAGTGGGCTCATTAAGCAGGCGTAGCACGTTGAGATTAGCCAGGCGCGCGGCATCCTTGGTCGCTTGCCGTTGCGCATCATCGAAATATGCCGGAACCGTAATTACCGCACCGACCAGCTCGCCGCCCAATACGGCCTCAGCACGCTCACGCAACGCGCGAAGAATCTCCGCAGAGACCTCAACCGGGCTTTTGGCGCCCTGCACCGTCTCGATGAAGGGCATCTGTGACTGCCCCTCGCTGAATCGATAAGGCAGCTGCCCACCAAGCTGCTTCACATCACCGACACCCCTACCCATCAAGCGTTTGACGGACACAATGGTATTTAACGGATCGCTGGCAGCGGCGGCTTTCGCTGCTCGCCCCACTTCAACGTAATCGCTGTGATAACGCACCGCGGATGGCAGAATCACCTCTCCATCGGCATCGGCCAGTGGCGACGTCACGCCACTGCGCAGGGCTGCAACGAGCGAATTGGTAGTGCCAAGATCGATGCCAACCGCCAGTCGACGCTGGTGCGGTTGCGGGCTTTGTCCGGGTTCAGCTATCTGAAGTAAGGCCATGTCTGTCTGATATCGGGCGCAGCGTCTGGCGCTACGCGGGGTTAATCGTCGAGGCGCTCTTCTAACTGGCGCACTTCCTGGGACAGCTTGTCGAGAAACTGCATGCGACGCACCAGCCGTTCCGCCTCCGCCCGCTGCGAATCATCCCGCCAGATGCCGGCGAAAGAGTCATTGAGACCTTGCTGAGCCGCTTTGAGGCGAGCCTTGAAGGAACCTACACCTGCGATATCCGCATCACTTTGCAATTCCTCCAGCTCTTCGCGCCACTGCATCTGCTGCATAAGGAAAGCGGGATCCTGAACGGTCGCCTCCAACGGCATCTCGCGACCCTCAAGCGTGAGCAGGTAGCGCGCTCGACGCGACGGGCTTTTCAGCGTCTGATAGGCCTCGTTGAGATTCGTCGAGCGTTCGATTGCGTAGCGCTGCTCGGTCTCGCCAGCGTCAGCAAACCGATCCGGATGAACTTTGCGCGCCAGCTCGCGGTAACGATACGACAGCAGCTCCGGATCGATATCGAAAGTTGGCTGCAACTCGAACAGCGCATAGTGACAGGGAGTTCCCACAGCGTCCTCAGATATTGAAGCTTTCGCCGCAGCCGCATTCGCCACGTACGTTAGGGTTGTTGAACTTGAAGCCTTCGTTCAGCCCCTCTCGAACAAAGTCGAGCTCCGTCCCGTCGAGGTACACGAGGCTCTTGGGATCGATGATCACCTTGACGCCATGACTGTCGAAGACCGAGTCCTCTGTAGCTGCTTCGTCCACGAACTCGAGCACATAAGCCAGGCCGGAACAGCCGGTGGTCCGTACACCCAACCGGACCCCAAGCCCTTTGCCGCGCCCTTCCAGAGAACGGCGCACGTGATCGGCAGCGGCGGTTGTCATGCTGATAGCCATCGATACCCCCTTAGGCCTGCGGCAACCCTTTTTTCTCGCGGTAATCGCGAACGGCTGCCTTGATGGCATCCTCTGCCAATACCGAGCAATGAATTTTCACCGGCGGCAGTGCCAGCTCTTCAGCGAGCTGAGTGTTCTTGATGGTTTCCGCTTCTTCCAGCGTCTTGCCCTTCATCCACTCGGTAGCAAGGGAGCTGGAAGCAATGGCTGAACCGCAACCATAGGTCTTGAACTTGGCATCTTCGATCACGCCTTGCTCGTTGACCTTGATCTGCAGTCGCATCACATCGCCGCAGGCCGGCGCGCCGACCATGCCGGTACCGATGGAAGGATCCTCAGCGTCGAACTTACCGACGTTGCGGGGATTTTCGTAATGGTCAATGACCTTATCACTGTATGCCATGGTGCAATCCTCTTTGAATCAGGCTATGCGGAACTCGACGTTTCAAATCAGTGGGCAGCCCACTCGACCTGAGAAATATCGACGCCATCCTTGAACATGTCCCACAAGGGTGAAAGCTCACGCAATTTCGTGACCGCCTCGCTGACCTTCTGCGCGGCGTAGTCAACTTCTTCTTCGGTAGTGAAACGACCGAAGGTAAAACGGATCGAGCTGTGTGCCAGTTCGTCATTACGACCCAGCGCCCGAAGCACGTAGGACGGCTCCAGCGAAGCAGAGGTACAGGCTGAACCAGAAGAAACCGCCAGGTCCTTGAGCGCCATGATCAGCGACTCGCCTTCAACGTAGTTGAAACTCAGGTTCAGGTTGTGCGGCACCCGTGCCGTCATGCTGCCATTCACATAAAGCTCTTCCAGGTGCTCAACCTGCTTGAAGAAGCGGTCGCGCAGCTGAGTAATACGCTCGTTTTCTGCAGCCATTTCTTCTTTGGCAATGCGGAACGCCTCACCCATGCCCACTGACTGATGCGCTGCCAGCGTTCCCGAGCGCATGCCACGCTCATGTCCGCCGCCATGCATCTGCGCTTCAAGACGCACACGTGGTTTGCGCCGCACGTACAGGGCGCCGACCCCTTTGGGACCATATGTCTTGTGAGCAGAGAAGGACATCAGATCGACCTTCATCTTCTCCAGATCGATCTCCACCTTCCCGGTCGACTGCGCGGCATCGACGTGGAACAGCACACCACGCGAACGGGTGAGCTCACCAATAGCGGCGATATCGTTGATCGTTCCGATTTCGTTGTTCACGTGCATGATGGACACGAGCACGGTGTCGTCGCGTAGCGCAGCTTCAACCATCGCCGGCGTGATCACACCATCTTGGCCAGGCTCGATGTAGGTTACTTCAAAGCCCTCGCGCTCAAGCTGGCGAGTCGTATCAAGAACAGCTTTATGCTCGATCTTGCTGGTTACGATGTGCTTGCCCTTGGACGCGTAGAAATGCGCCGCGCCCTTGATCGCTAGGTTATCCGACTCGGTCGCACCAGAGGTCCACACGATTTCGCGAGGATCTGCATTGACCAGCTCGGCAACTTGACGGCGTGCATTCTCGACTGCTTCCTCGGCTTTCCAGCCGAAGGCGTGAGAGCGCGACGCCGGGTTACCAAAGTTACCTTCGGCTGTCAGGCATTCAACCATCTTTTCGGCGACGCGAGGGTCAACCGGCGTGGTAGCGGAGTAGTCCAGGTAAATCGGCAACTTCATCAGGTATCTCCTATCAGGCTGTCGTCCTGCTCATTCAATGGCGGACGCTTCAATCTTATCCAGTTGCGGAGTCTGTCCATTGGCGCGGCGCATATCCTGACGCAGAGCCACTTCCTGAACCTCGCGGCGCATCACCAGATCCGCCAGACTGATACCAGTCAGAAACTCATGGATCTGCTGACTCAAGTCGCACCACAGATGGTGGGTCAGACACGTATCCCCCGAGTGGCAGTCACCCAAGCCTTGGCATCGCGTGGCATCTACCGACTCGTTCACCGCATCGATGACCTGCGCAACTTGAATGCCCGCCATCTCGCGAGAAAGCTGATAGCCACCCCCCGGCCCACGAACACTCGTCACCAAACTGCCGCGCCGCAGCTTGGCAAACAGCTGTTCAAGATAGGAAAGCGAGATGCCTTGCCGCTCGGAAATATCCGCGAGGGATACCGGACCGTGTTGCGCATGCAGCGCAAGGTCGAGCATCGCAGTGACGGCGTAACGGCCTTTGGTAGTCAATCGCATCGGTTCGCACCAAGCATCATGGTTTGAGGCAAGTATGCAATACCCGACTATTTAGATCAACTATAAGCCCCATTAAATTACTCGGACTTTAGCCGCACGGGAAAGATGCCAGAAGCGTGAGCCGCACCGACTCGGCCGCAGGGGAGCCCGCATGATAACAGCTCGCCCACCCTGTCGCACTTCAGGAACGAGGCTCTTCGCCGGCGCGCTTGACCTCAGCGAAATCCTCCTCACGCAATTCCGGCATCTGCTTTGCGCAATAATCGCTGCCAAGCGCGGTTAATGCCTGACACATGCCATCCATACGCTCCTCGACCGCCTGGACGTGATCGAGCAACTGGCCGATAGCGCGCGCCACGGGATCAGGCATGTCCTCGGTAACACCGTAGGCATCGAAACCGATCTTCTCAGCGATCGCTTTGCGTTTAGCCTCCTGCTCATCATCGGCCTTGGCAATCACCCGACCCGGGATACCAACGGCGGTCGCCCCGGACGGAACCGCACGCGTCACCACCGCGTTCGATCCGATCTTCGCGCCCGCGCCCACAGTGAACGGGCCAAGAATCTTAGCGCCGGCACCCACGATTACGCCATCTTCAAGCGTGGGGTGACGCTTACCCTTGTTCCAGCTGGTACCGCCCAGGGTCACCCCATGGTAGAGCGTTACGTCATCGCCTATCTGGGCCGTCTCGCCGATGACGATCCCCATACCATGGTCAATAAAGAAACGCCGCCCTATTTGCGCGCCCGGATGGATTTCGATCCCGGTCAGCCAACGGGCCAGATTTGAGTTCATCCGTGCCAGCCATTTGCAATTGTTGACCCAAAGCCAGTGGGATACCCGATGAAACCAGACAGCGTGCAGACCCGGGTAACAGGTGATCACTTCGAATGCGTTACGCGCTGCCGGATCGCGATGGAAAACGCTCTGGATATCTTCGCGCATGCCTTCGAACATCAATCACCTCTCCGCTTGTGGGGTTCGCCGCGCACGGCCTTTTGGGTCTCGGTAAGGATTCCGCGCAAGATATTCATTTCAAGCTTGCTGATACCGCATCGACCGTAAAGCCGGCGCAGTCGCGGCATCAGATGCCTGGGTTTCTGAGGATCAAGGAAGCCAATCTCGACCAAGGTTTGCTCAAGATGACCGTAATAGTGTTCGAGCTCATCGGCTGTAACCGGCTGAGTGTCGAGCATCGACGTTGTTTCGAGCTTTTCTTGCTTGCTAGGCTGATCGTTTGCCGCCAGCCAGGCCATACGCACCTCATAGGCAAGCACTTGCACCGCAGCAGCCAGGTTCAGCGAACTGAAGGCAGGATCTGAAGGGATATGCACATGGTACTGGCAGCGCTGGAGCTCTTCATTGGTGAGCCCTGCATATTCGCGCCCAAATACCAACGCCACCTCACCGCCCCGCTCGACCTGCTCAAGGCAGACCGTACCGGTTTCGCGCGGATCCAGTAGCGGCCAAGGAATGCGACGATCGCGCGCACTTGTGCCCAGCACTAGGCTGCAGCCAACCAAGGCCTCCTCGAGCGTCGCCACGATCTCCGCTGAATCAAGAATATCGGTTGCACCCGAGGCTCGCGCGACGGCGTTCAGACTCGGAAAATCCTCCGGGTCCACCAACACCAAGCGCGTTAAGCCCATATTTTTCATGGCGCGGGCCGCGCCCCCGATATTCCCAGCGTGACTGGTGTTGACCAACACTACGCGAATGCTCTGAAGCGACACTGTTTTTTCTCAATCAGAAAGCAGACGGAGAGCTTACAGGAAGGATCCGCAGCTTCGCTATTAACCGCCAGAACGAGCGCTTGGCGAGCAACATGCAGCGCCGGTTTCTGATAGAATTGCCGGCTTTCTTTAAACGACCAGGTATTTGATCGATGCAGCCCATGCTGAATATCGCGCTGCGCGCCGCCCGTAGCGCTGGCGAAATGATTGTTCGTTCCACCGAGCGCCTGGACGTGATCTCGGTTAGCGAAAAGGACGCGCGCGATTACGTCTCGGAAATCGACCGCACCGCCGAACAACTGATCGTTACGGCGCTGCGCAAAGCCTATCCAAACCACGGAATCCTTGGCGAGGAAGGCGGACTGCTGGAAGGCAGCGGGGACGGCAAGGATTACCTCTGGGTGATTGACCCACTGGACGGAACCACCAACTTTCTACGCGGCGTACCTCACTACGCAGTCAGCATCGCTTGCAAATATCGTGGCCGCCTCGAACACGCCGTGGTGATCGATCCGGTTCGCCAGGAAGAGTTTACTGCCAGCCGGGGTCGCGGCGCGGCACTCAACGGACGCCGCCTGCGCGTCAGTGCACGCAAGAGCCTGGAAGGCGCACTTCTCGGCACGGGATTCCCGTTCCGCGATAGCCAGCTGGACAATCTCGATAGCTACCTCAATATGTTCCGAAGCCTGGTTGGGCAAACCGCAGGGCTTCGCCGCGCCGGGGCTGCTAGCCTGGATCTGGCCTATGTCGCGGCCGGTCGCTATGACGCGTTTTGGGAGTTTGGCCTGTCCGAATGGGACATGGCCGCAGGCGCCCTGCTGATTCAAGAAGCCGGCGGCTTGGTCAGTGACTTCACTGGCAGCCATGAATACCTTGAAAAGGGCCAAATCGTTGCGGGCAACACCAAGTGCTTCAAGGCAGTCCTTACCGCCATCCAGCCACATCTGACTCCAGCACTGAAACGGTAACCATACGCCGCAAAAAAAACGCCCATCTGGGCGTTTTTTTATATCGACTTACTGCTGTGTCAGCACCAAACGCCCGTCATGGACCGGAATTTTCTGACCTGGGTCGCGATCCATCCGGACTTGCCCGACCGTACCGTCGAGGTCGTACTTCACCTCATAGCCAATGATCTTCTGATGAGTGTCAGTGACCGTACTGCAACGGGTTTCCGTTGTGCTATAGGTGTCATTCGCCTGCATGCGGCCTTGCACCTGATTCCCGGCATAACCACCGCCCACCGCACCGACTACCGTGGCAATCTTTTTGCCGTTGCCGCCGCCAATCTGGTTTCCGAGCAGCCCACCGACCACCGCACCCACGGCCGTACCGGCAATACGATTGCTGTCCTGTACAGGCCTCTGGTGACTGACCGTCACGTCCTTGCATACCTCACGAGGCGTCTTGAAGGTCTCCTTGACGGGATTAACGGCTAGCACGCTGGCGAATTCAGGCCCTCGATCGACCAGCGCATAGGTCGCAAAAGCACCACCAGCGCTCACCACAACAGCCCCCAGCACGGTACCGACCAACATGGACTTGTTCACTGCATCTTCCTTCATCTGACGAGCCAGGCTCGCGGCGGCGCCTTGGACTCGCCAGACTGCCGGAAGTTCGAATCAGGGAAGCTCGTCCACCTCTTCGACGACCGGAGGAATCAGATCTTCTCGCGTCAGATTCAGCCAGACCAGCAGCATTCCCGCCACATAGACCGATGAGTAGGTACCCGCGCCAACCCCGATCAGCAGCGCCAGGGAGAAGCCCCACAGATTTTCGCCACCGAAGTACATCAGCGCGCCCACCGCAAGCAGCGTAGACACCGAAGTAGCCAGAGTCCGCAGTAGCGTTTGGGTGGTCGAAATGTTGATGTTCTCGAGCAGCTCCGCCTTGCGCAGCATGCGGAAGTTTTCACGGATTCGGTCGAAGATCACGATGGTGTCGTTCAAGGAATAACCGATCACCGCCAACACCGCCGCCAGTACCGTCAAGTCAAAGGAGATCTGGAACAGCGAGAAGACGCCTAGCACCAGGATCACGTCGTGGAACAACGACAGCACTGCGCCCAAGCCGAACTTCCACTGAAAGCGGAACGCGACATAAACCAGAATGCCGCCCAGGGCTAGCAACATGCCTAGACCGCCCTGATCCCGCAACTCCTCACCCACGGCAGGACCAACAAACTCCACACGCTTGACGGTCACCGCACTGCCCGCCTCGCCACCGCGCAGGGCGTCGGCAATTCGCTCACCAAGTAGTGGATCATCGCCCGGCATGCGCACAAGAACATCCGTGGTGGCACCAAAGCTCTGAACCACAGCTTCATTGAAACCGGAGCCAGCAAGCTGAGAGCGCACTTGATCCAGAGCAACCGGCTGTTCGTATGAGAGCTCGATTAGCGTGCCGCCGGTGAAGTCCAGACCGAAATTCAGCCCCTTCACCGCCAGACTAGCCAGCGAGACCAGCGTGAGCACCACGGTCAGGGCAAACGCCACATGACGAACGCCCATAAAGTTGATTACGCGTTTCATCGTGCTAGCCCCTTAAATCCACAATTTCTTGAGATCACGGCCACCGTAGATCAGGTTGACCATGGCTCGGGTCACGATGACGGCGGTGAACATAGAAGTCATGATCCCGAGCGAGAGCGTAACGGCGAAACCCTTGATCGGCCCGGTTCCCATGGCGAAGAGAATGCCGCCTACCAGCAGGGTCGTGAGGTTGCCGTCAACAATCGCCGAAAACGCGCGATCGAAGCCTTCATGGATAGCGCGTTGAATTGACATGCCGTTAGCAATCTCTTCGCGGATACGCGAAAAAATCAGAACGTTGGCATCAACCGCCATGCCCATCGTCAACACGATACCGGCGATACCCGGCAGCGTCAGCGTGGCGCCCAGCATCGACATCAATGCCGTCAGCACGATCATGTTGAACAGCAGCGCGACGGTAGCCAGGATCCCGAAGAACTTGTAGATCAGCACCATGAACACGGCGACGAACAAAAAGCCCCACATCGCCGCCTCGACACCGAGCTGAATGTTTTCAGCACCCAAGCTTGGGCCGATGGTGCGCTCTTCGGCAAAGTACATCGGTGCAGCCAGCCCCCCGGCACGAAGGAGCAATGCCAACTCGGATGACTCGCCCTGACCGTCAAGACCAGTGATACGGAACTGACTGCCCAAAGGAGATTGGATGGTTGCCAGGCTGATGACTTTTTTCTCTTCCTGGAAGGTCTCGACGCGCACTTCTTGCTCTACTCCGTCGACCATCTGCTTGACGTAGCGTGTTGTCGGCCGTTGTTCGATGAACACAACCGCCATGCTGCGCCCAACGTTGTTGCGAGTGGCGCGGTTCATCAGATCGCCGCCATGCCCATCCAGGCGGATGTTCACCTGAGGCCGGCCATTCTCGTCATAGCTGGCCTGAGCGTCGGTGACCTGGTCACCAGTGATGATCAGGTTGCGCTCGAGCTGGACAGGCGGACGCCCCTCCTCACGGAACTCGAAGGTCTCGGTTGTCGCACGGGCAGCGTCAGCTTCGGCCGCCAGCCGGAACTCGAGGTTCGCAGTCTTGCCCAAAATACGCTTGGCTTCAGCCGTGTCCTGAACCCCCGGAAGCTCAACTACGATGCGGTTGGCACCCTGACGCTGAACCAACGGTTCGGAGACTCCCAACTCATTGACCCGGTTACGGACGGTGGTCAGATTCTGCTTGATCGAATACTCGCGGATCTCCGCTAGCTTGGCCTCGGTAATGGCCAGACGCAGCACCTGCTGGCCGTTGCGCTCGGTGGACGTCAGCTCAAAATCGTTGAAGTTCTTGCGGATCAGCGACTGAGCAGTCGAAAGCGTGGCCTCGTCGGCGAAACCCAGCTGCACAGCATTTTCAGCTAAAGGAAGGCTGCGGTAGCGCACACGCTCCTTGCGCAACAGGCTCTTGACCTCACCCTCGTAAACGTTGAGGCGCGTTTCGATGGCTTTTTCCATGTCGACTTCGAGCAGGAAATGCACACCACCGGACAAATCCAAGCCCAACTTCATCGGGCTCGCAGCCAAGTCACGCAGCCACTCTGGCGTCGTGGGCGCAAGATTGAGCGCAACCACATAGGCATCGCCCAGCGCACGACGCACCACATCCTTGGCAGGCAGCTGATCGTCCTGATCAGTCAATCGCAACAGGCCGCCCCGCCCCTGCTCGTCAAGGCTTGCAGCCTTGACTTCGATACCGGCCTCGGCAAGCGCTTTGCTCGCCTGATCGAGATCCGCTTCGGTGACATTGAGCGAGGTGGCAGCGCCGGTGATCTGAACAGCCGGATCATCCGGATAGAGATTGGGCGCCGAATAAATGATGGCAATGCCGAGCACTACCACTATCAGCAGATATTTCCAGAGGGGGAATCTATTGAGCATGACGCAGCCCGTCTAATGACGCGGGGCGCCTTGCGCGCCCCGTCGTTGGTGTTGAGTAGAAGTCGGCTCAGATGGCCTTCAGCGTGCCCTTGGGCAGCGTTGCGGCGATCGCCACCTTCTGGAACTTCAGCTCCACCGAGTCGGAGACTTCGATCACAACGAAGTCATCAGAAACTTTGGTGACCTTGCCAGCGATACCACCGGAAGTCACCACTTCGTCACCCTTCTGCAGGCCGCCGATCAGGTTCTTGTGCTCTTTCGCACGCTTGGCCTGTGGGCGCCAGATCATCAAGTAGAAGATGACCAGAAAACCGACCAGGAACAGCCACTCGAAGCCACTACCAGCGGGACCAGCGGCAGCCTCTTGAGCGTAGGCGGCGGGAATCAGAAAGCTCATGTAGCACTCCTGTTGCAGAGATCAGTTAAGTTATGAATTCGTCACGCAAGCGGCGGCGTTGGCAGGCCGCGCTTGGCATAGAAGGCGTCGACAAAGGCCGCCAATGTACCCTGTTGAATAGCTTCGCGTAAACCAGCCATCAGGCGCTGATAGTGCCGCAAGTTGTGGATCGTATTCAGCATGCTCCCCAACATTTCGCCACATTTATCCAAATGATGCAGGTAGGCTCGAGAGAAGTGTTTGCAGGTGTAACAATCACAGCCTGGATCCAGCGGCGAATCATCGTAGCGGTGCGAAGCGTTGCGGATCTTGACCACCCCGACATCGGTAAACAAGTGCCCATTTCGCGCATTTCGGGTCGGCATCACGCAATCGAACATATCCACCCCACGACGCACACCTTCGACGAGGTCCTCCGGCTTGCCAACGCCCATCAAGTAGCGAGGCTTGTCGGCCGGCATCTGCGGTGGCAGAAAATCAAGCACGCGAATCATCTCTTCTTTCGGCTCCCCGACGGAAAGCCCGCCGATCGCCAGACCGTCAAAGCCGATCTCGCACAAGCCTTCCAGTGAGCGCATGCGCAGGGACTCGTGCATGCCGCCCTGCACGATGCCGAACAGCGCCGCCGGACTATCGCCATGAGCATCCTTGGAGCGCTTCGCCCACCGCAGCGACAACTCCATAGAACGCCGCGCGACGTCCTCGTCCGCCGGATAGGGCGTGCACTCATCGAAGATCATTACGATGTCGGAACCAAGATCACGCTGAACCTGCATAGACTCTTCCGGGCCCATGAAAACCTTGGCGCCGTCGACTGGCGAGGCGAAATAAACGCCCTCCTCCTTGATCTTGCGCATCGCCCCCAAGCTGAACACCTGAAAGCCACCGGAGTCCGTCAGGATCGGCCCCTGCCATTGCATGAAATCGTGAAGATCTCCGTGCGCCTTGATCACCTCGGTACCGGGTCGCAGCCACAGATGGAATGTGTTGCCAAGTATGATCTGCGCGCCGATCCCTTCAATATCGCGCGGCAGCATGCCTTTCACCGTGCCGTAGGTGCCCACCGGCATGAACGCCGGGGTTTCTACCGTGCCACGCGGAAAGGTCAGACGGCCGCGGCGCGCTCGCCCCTCGGTAGCCAGCAGCTCGAAGGACATGTGACAGGTACGACTCATTGGGGATCCTCGGGGCCGCGCGGGGCCGGATTGCGTGTGATGAACATGGCGTCGCCGTAACTGAAGAAGCGATAACCCTTGGCGATGGCCTCGGCATACGCAGCCATGGTTTCGGGATAGCCCGCAAAGGCCGACACCAGCATCAGCAGAGTTGATTCAGGCAGATGAAAGTTGGTGACGAGCGCGTCGACCACGTGAAATGGCTTGCCCGGATAGAGAAAAATGTCGGTATCGCCACTGAAAGGTTTCAGCACACCGTCGCGCGCCGCACTCTCCAGCGAACGCACACTGGTAGTACCCACAGCCACCACGCGGCCGCCTCGGGCACGGCAGGCTGCCACCGCATCGACAACGGCCTGATCAACTTCGAGCCATTCACGGTGCATATGGTGCTCTTCGATGCGTTCGACACGCACCGGCTGAAAGGTGCCTGCGCCTACGTGCAGCGTGACAAACGCACTCTCAACGCCTTTATCACGAAGGGCAGCCAGCAACTCAGCATCAAAATGCAATCCGGCCGTCGGTGCAGCAACTGCGCCCGCCCGCTGGGCATAGACCGTCTGATAGCGTTCACGGTCTGCGGCTTCGTCTTGTCGGTTGATATAAGGCGGTAATGGCATATGACCGACGCGCTCCAGCAACGGCAACACGTCTTGATCGAACTCCAATTCGAACAGCGCGTCATGGCGCGCCAGCATCAGCGCCTCGCCGCCGCCATCGATGTGAATGCCACTCCCTGGCTTTGGCGATTTGCTGGACCGGATATGCGCCAGCACCCGGCGACCATCGAGCACGCGCTCGATCAGCACTTCGACTTTGCCGCCAGACGCTTTTTGGCCGAACAGACGCGCCGGAATCACCCGCGTGTTATTGAAAACCATCAGGTCGCCGGCGCGCACGTAATCGAGCAACTCAACGAAACTGTGGTGACCAAGCGTACCGGTCGAACCGTCGAGCGTCAGCAAACGACTGGCACGACGCTCGGCCAATGGATGTCGAGCGATCAGCGAATCAGGGAGATCGAAGGAAAAAGCGGAGACTTGCATTGAAAAGATCAGCACGGAGCAGCAGGGGCGCAAAGCTTAGCGGAAACACCTCATTCTGACCACGCCAGACGATTGACCGCTCCGCAATGCATCCCTATACTGCGCCGCCACTGAGCCTCGATGGCGGAATCGGTAGACGCAGCGGATTCAAAATCCGCCGTTGGTAACAACGTGAGAGTTCGAGTCTCTCTCGAGGCACCATACTTCAGTGACCAGAAGCAGCTATCGCTTCTGGCGGGGGGATCCGCAGCGAGAAGCGGTTTCACCGACCAGCGACAGGCCTACAGCGCCCTGCTGAAGCAAGCCTTACGCTTCATGGAAAAAAGTTTCGTACTGGCGGCGCCTCATACAGCACCGACTGAACCAAACTGCGATAAGTCGAATTTCTGCAGCACTAAATAGCACTGTAAGCACCGCTTGCGGTGGGCATAATCTATGGCTCCAAGGGCTTGGCATCGCCCAGCGAGTTATCGTAGAGTGTGCCCACTGTGTTTGCATGGGTCGCTGTTGAATCGTGGCCTGGTGCAGTAGATCTCAAGATCCGCTACATCCGTTCGACTCTTTACTCCTTGCAACCAGTTTCCGCTTTCTGCATTTGCAGAGGCGCTTCCACTATTGAGTTTCAAGGATACAAAGCTATGTCGAATCGTCAGAACGGTACCGTCAAGTGGTTTAACGACGAAAAAGGTTTTGGTTTCATCACTCCCGAGAGCGGTCCGGATCTGTTCGTGCACTTCCGCGCGATCGAAGGCAATGGCTTCAAGAGCCTGAAAGAAGGCCAGAAAGTCAGCTTTGTAGCTGTACAAGGTCAAAAGGGCATGCAGGCTGACCAGGTTCAAATCCAGGAATAAGCCCCGCTCCGAAAAGCCCCTGATGGCAACATCAGGGGCTTTTTTATGCACGCGTTTCCGTAGAATGCGCCACCGCCTTTCCTAGCGAGACAATATGCATGCGCAACCATCCACTCAGCCCGCAGGGCCCGTTTCCTGCCGCCGGCCTGGCTCGTCGACTCGCCGCCATCTTCTATGATGCCTTCCTGTCGATCGCACTGATGATGGTGGTTACGCTGTTCTACCAGCAGGTGCTCTTGCGTTTTTTTTATGGCAACGAAGGCCTTAAAGCAGTGGCGGAAGCCGGCGGACTCGATATAGACCCGATCCTCTCGACTCTACTGTTGTTCACCCTGTTCGCCTTCTTTGCCAAGTTCTGGACACACAACGGTCAGACACTCGGAATGCAGGTCTGGGGCGTACGCATTCAGAATGCCGATGGCAGCGCCATCGACCTGTGGCAGGCCCTGCTGCGCTTCCTGATTGCGATCATGTCCTGGCTTGCCCTGGGGCTGGGCTACTGGTGGATGCTGATCGACAAGAAGCGCAGAACCTGGCATGACATCTACTCGGAGAGTCAGGTCGTGCAGCTACCAAAGAACATCCATAAGAAATAGCGCCAGGCGGCGAGTCATTCTCGCTCGACCGATCAAGCCCTGCAGGCTCAGGTTTTGAGCCTGCAGGAATGCAATCACCCCGCCCGCCGCAATAGCCAGACACCCGCCAGCGCGCAGATGGTCGCCGGCACCGCCACTGCCAGCAGCGGCGAGAAGCCGAACACCTGGCTTGCCGGACCCAACAGGTCCTGCAAAATTCGGAACACGAAACCAACAATGACACCGGTGAAGATGCGTTGACCGAGCGTTACGGAGCGCAACGGTCCAAAGATGAACGAGATGGCCAGCAACACCAGCGCTACTGTCACCGCTGGCTGCAATACCTTGCTCCAGAATGCCAGCCAGTAGCGACCGTTGTTCAGCCCCTGCTCACCCAGATAGTGGATATAGCGCCACAATCCGGTGATCGACAACGCATCCGGCTCCATCACGACAGTACCGACCAATTGAGGTGTCAGCTGAACATCCCAACGTTCCTCGGCGACTTTTGTCACCTCAGTGTGATCACCTCGAAAATGCGTCGTAGCGACATCGCTAAGCAACCACTGCTCATCCTCGTAGCGAGCGCGGCGGGCAAAGCTTGCGGATAGCAACTGACGCTGTTCGTCAAAACGGTAGCGGGTAACTCCGAGCAGCAGACCACTGGGCTGCACCGCATTGATATGCACAAATTCGTCACCCTGACGATGCCAGAGCCCGCGCTTGCTGCTCTGCGCTTCGCCAGCGCCCTGCGCCGAAGAGCGAGTGGCCTGTGCGATGTTTTCGCTCCAGGGCGATACATATTCACCTATCAGCACACCGATCAGCAGCAGTAACAGCATCGGCTTCATCACAGCCAGCACGATGCGCCCGAGAGACACGCCGGCAGCCCGCATAATGGTCAGCTCGCTACTGCTCGCCAGCGTGCCAAGCCCGATAAGGCAGCCGATCAAGGCCGCCATCGGCAACATCTCGTAGATCCGTGACGGCGTGGTGAGCAGTACGTAAACGGCGGCGTGCAACGTGCCGTAGCTACCCTTCACATCGCCCAGTTCGTCGATAAAGGCGAACAGCAATGCGAGGCCGACAATGATGCCGAGTACCGTCAGAATCGCCAGCAGAACGTGGCTGCCGATGTAGCGATCAAGCTTACGCATGAGCGGCCCTCGACAGGCTGCGGCGCTTGCTGATGGCAAGCCTCAGCGGTTCCCAATAAAGCATCAGCATCCCTATTGCGAAGAAGATTCCGTGCACCCACCAGAGCCCCAGCGCCGGGGGGATTCGACCCTTGTCCAGGGAGCCCCGGGCAGCGATGAGCAGCGCGAGGTAGGCCATATACAGAAGGATTGCGGGTAGCAGTTTCAAGAAGCGCCCCTGCCGCGGATTCACTTTCGACAGCGGGACCGCCAGCAACGTGACGATGAATACCAACAGTGGCAACGACAGACGCCACTGCAGCTCGGACTGCAGACGAATGTCGTCACTCCCAAGCAGATCGAGCGTCGGCATTGATTCACGCTCGCTCAGCTCGACACTGACCTCCGGCCTGGGCAACAGCACGCCATAAGTGTCGTACTGGATCGCCCGATAATTGGCCTGCCCTGGGTTGCCGTCATAGCGATAACCGTTTTCCAGAATCAGATAGCGGCTTCCGTCAGGCTGGATTTCTTGACGCCCGCTTTCGGCAACCAGAACGGAGAGTCCGCGCTTTTCGCCGGTCGCGCTGGACAGGTTGGTTTCGGAGATGAACACGCCGGCCAACTCGGTGCGATCAGCAGTCAGTTCACGGGTATAGGTCACGCGAGTGCCATCGCGCAGAGTCTGAAAGCGGCCCGGCACCAGCGTGTCGAACTCAGTCAGCGAGTCCTGCTCATTAAGGATGCGATCAACCTCAGCCACACCCTGCGGCGCCAGCCCTAGACTCAGCCAACCGACCAGTCCGGCGACCAGCGCAGCCGGCGCCAAACTGTAGGTCAGCAGACGGCGCTGACTCATACCAGTAGCCGAGAGCACGGTCATTTCGCTGTCGAGATAGAGCCGCCCATAGGCCAGCAGAATGCCGAGAAACAGGCCCAGCGGCAGAATCAGCTGCAGGAACCCCGGCAGGCGGAACCCCATGATCATCAGCAGAACACCGGGATCGAGCAGCCCCTGTGCGGCCTGCGCCAGGTATTTGATGAAACGCCCGCTCATGATGATGACCAGCAGCACGGCACTTACCGCGCTCAGGGTGACCAGAAGCTCACGGGACAGGTAACGAAAGACGATCAAACCGGACACTCCAGGGTTGTCAGGCTCCGGCGGCTACGCTCAAACTAGCCACCAAGCAGCCGGCCCGCACGTAACAGAGCGTTGGAGTCACTCAGCATTTTCCAACGCCCCGGTAGACGAACCACCGGAAAACAAGCCCGGCATTATCCTGCAAACCCGACTCTTTGTCTTGGGGACTCGACGCCATGGAATTCGTTGTAAAGAACACCAAAGCCGCTGCCGCAAAAACAGCCACCCTGGTTCTGCCCGTTGGCGAAGAGGGCCTGCTCGGTGCAACAGCCCAAACCGTCGACCAGGCCACCGGCGGCGCGATCAGTGCAGTGCTCAAGCGCGGCGACCTGAAAGGCAAAGCGGGACAGACGCTGTTGCTGCACAGCCTGCCAGACCTCAAGGCCGATCGCGTTCTACTGGTTGGCACCGGCAAGGACGACGAGCGCGACGGGCGCCAGTGGCGAAAGATCGCCGCAGCCGCCCTCGGCGTACTCAAAGGGCTTGCCGGAAGCGATGCGACCTTTGCCCTGCAGGATGTGCAGGTCAAGGACCGTGATACCTATGCACGTGCTCGCATGCTGGTCGAGGTATTGGCCGATGGTCAGTACGTATTTGACCAGTTCAAGAGCAAGAGGAACGACGAACCCAAGCTCGGCAAGATCACCCTATTAACTGACAAAGCTGACCAGGAACGCGTCGAGCAGGCTGCTCGTCACGCCGCAGCGATTGCCGCCGGCATGAGCTTCGCCCGCGACCTTGGCAACCTGCCGCCAAATATCTGCCATCCGAGCTACGTTGCCGATCAGGCCAAGCAGCTTGGCAAGACCTTCAAAGGTTTGAAGGTCGAAATTCTGGACGAGAAAAAGCTGCGTGAACTTGGCGCTGGCTCGTTTCTCGCCGTTTCCCAGGGCAGCGAGCAACCCGGCTGTATCGTCGTCATGCAGTACAACGGCGGGAAAAAAGGCGAGCAGCCCTACGCACTGGTCGGCAAAGGCATCACCTTCGATACTGGAGGCATCAGCCTCAAGCCCGGCCAGGGCATGGACGAGATGAAATATGACATGTGCGGTGCGGCCAGTGTGCTCGGCACCTTCCGTGCTGCATTGGAGCTTGAGCTGCCGATCAATATTGTCGGTCTACTCGCCTGCGCGGAGAACATGCCGAGCGGCAACGCTACCCGCCCCGGCGACATTGTCACGACCATGAGCGGCCAGACCGTTGAGATTCTCAACACCGACGCCGAAGGTCGTTTGGTGCTCTGCGACACACTGACCTACGCCGAGCGTTTCAAGCCCCGCGCAGTGATCGACGTCGCCACCCTGACCGGCGCTTGCATCGTAGCGCTGGGCAGCAACACGTCTGGCCTGCTTGGCAATAACGATGAACTGCTGCAGCAGGTATTGGGCGCCGGCCAGAAAGCCGACGACCGTGCCTGGCAACTGCCATTATTCGACGAGTACCAGGAGCAGCTCGACAGCCCCTTCGCCGACATCGCCAATATCGGCGGGCCCAAGGCCGGCACCATCACCGCGGCCTGCTTCCTTTCGCGCTTCACCAAGGCCTACCCCTGGGCGCACCTGGACGTCGCCGGTACTGCCTGGATCAGTGGCGGCAAGGAAAAAGGCGCAACGGGACGTCCGGTTCCTCTGCTGACCCAGTACCTGCTGGACCGAGCCGAGCAGGCATGAACGACACGAGCGTAACGAGCGTAAACCCGGCATGACTCGGATCGAGTTCTACGTATTGCCTGACAGCGAGCAGGCGGGCCGCGCGAGAGCGGCCTGCCAGTTGGCAAGCAAAGGCTGGCAGCACGGCCTGTCGGTGTTCATTCGGTGCCAGGACGACCAGCAGTGCAATGAACTCGACGAGCTTCTGTGGACCTTTCGTGCAGAACGTTTCATCCCGCATGAACTGCACGGGGTCGATCCACTTGCCCCTGTGGTGATTGGTACAGAGCAGCCACCCGCCTCGGTACAGGGCTTGCTGATCAACCTTTCACCGACGCTATCGCCGCATACCGACCAGTTCAGCCGGGTGATCGAGATCGTCAATCAGCAGCCTGAGCTACTGACCGTCTGCCGGGACAACTTTCGCCTCTATCGGCAGCGTGGCTATGATCCAAAGAGAGTCGAACTGTAACGCACGATGGCTGCAAGCGAAGGAGTCGCCAAGCCTGCCACCGATGGACATCAATAGCTTCTGGGCCAATGCCCGATCAGGATCGCCTTAACACGCCTGGACGCTCAATTCCGGATGCCCCGTACATGACGCAATCGCGCCCCCCTAAAGCCCACCTTCTAGATGATCTGGAATCCATTCGCGCGCTACTAGGCGACCAAGACGCGCCACTGCTGAGCGAGACACTGGATCCGGACAGCATTCCGCTGCTTTCAGACATCGTCGAACACGCACCAGCAGCCGAGCCGGAGGTCGAGCCACGCGAGCCTGCCGTGCGTACGGCCTTCCGAACGCTCGCCGAGCGTCATCTCGACCACGAGCTGCGAAATGCCGCGCAACTGATCCTGCAGGAAGTCATCGATGATTTCGTGCCACAGATCGAAGCCGAACTGCGGGTTCGCCTGGAGGCACGCGCCGAGCAGCTGATCAAGTCTCATCGCTCCTGACTCGCTGACAACCAAGGCACACGCTCCGCCGGAACAGCCATCCACGCGCGCTTAGCTGTGCCAGCTGGACAAAAGCGGCATCGCAAGCCTGCCGATCATCCACTTTGCCTTTATACTTGCCCGCTTTTCCGATCAGCCGTTCTAAGGGTCCCGCCGCATGGACAAGACCTACCAGCCGCACGCCATCGAAACCTCCTGGTACCAAACCTGGGAATCGAACAACTATTTCGCGCCCCAAGGTTCAGGCGAGCCCTACACCATCATGATCCCGCCGCCGAACGTCACCGGCAGCCTGCATATGGGCCATGGCTTCAACAACGCCATCATGGATGCACTGATCCGTTTCCGGCGGATGCAGGGTCGCAACACCTTGTGGCAGCCCGGCACCGATCACGCCGGCATTGCCACCCAAATGGTGGTCGAGCGTCAGCTTGGCGCTCAGGGCGTCAGCCGTCATGACCTGGGGCGCGAGAAGTTCCTCGACAAGGTGTGGCAGTGGAAAGAAGAGTCCGGCGGTCACATCACCCGGCAAATTCGCCGCCTGGGCTCCTCGGTGGACTGGTCGCGTGAGCGCTTCACCATGGACGAGGGGCTTTCCGAGGCTGTCAAAGAAGCCTTCGTAAGGCTGCACGAGGACGGCCTGATCTACCGCGGCAAGCGCCTGGTCAACTGGGATACCAAGCTGCACACCGCGATTTCCGATCTTGAAGTCGAAAACCATGATGAGAAAGGTCACCTCTGGCACCTATGCTATCCGCTGGCAGATGGTTGCAAGACAGCCGATGGCGAGGATTACCTGGTCGTAGCGACCACCCGGCCGGAAACCATGCTGGGCGACGCCGCAGTCGCGGTGCACCCCGAGGACGAGCGCTACAAGAGCCTCATCGGCCGCCACATCATGTTGCCGCTGGTGAACCGCCTGATCCCGATCATCGCCGACGACTACGTCGACCTCGAATTTGGCACCGGCTGCGTAAAAATCACCCCGGCTCATGACTTCAACGACTATGAGGTCGGCAAGCGCCACCATCTGCCGCTGATCAACATCTTCGACCAGAACGCCTGCATCCTGGCCCGCGCCCAGGTGTTCAACATCGACGGTTCGGTGAACGACAAGATCGACGGCAGCCTGCCAGACGGCTATGCGCACATGGACCGTTTCGACGCGCGCAAAGCTATCGTCGCCGAATTCGACGCCATGAGTCTGCTGGAGAAGATCGACGATCACGGACTGAAAGTACCGCGCGGCGACCGCTCCGGCACCATCATCGAGCCGTGGCTGACCGATCAGTGGTACGTCTCCACGAAGCCGCTGGCCGAGAAGGCAATCGCCGCCGTTGAAAGCGGCGACATCCAGTTCGTGCCCAAGCAGTACGAGAACATGTACTTCAGCTGGATGCGCGACATTCAGGACTGGTGCATCAGCCGTCAGCTCTGGTGGGGCCACCGTATTCCGGCCTGGTATGACGAAGCGGGCAACGTCTACGTCGGCCGCGACGAAGTAGAGGTACGCAGCAAGTACAACCTGTGCAACAACGTTGAACTGCGCCAGGACGAGGACGTGCTGGATACCTGGTTCAGCTCCGGACTGTGGACTTTCTCCACTCTCGGCTGGCCCGAGCAGACCGATTTCCTCAAGACATTTCACCCTACCGACGTATTGGTAACCGGGTTCGACATCATCTTCTTCTGGGTAGCCCGGATGATCATGCTGTCGACCCATCTGACCGGGCAGATTCCGTTCAAGACCGTGTACGTGCACGGGCTCGTTCGTGATGGCCAGGGCCAGAAGATGTCCAAGTCCAAGGGCAACGTCCTTGATCCGCTGGATATCGTCGACGGCATTACCCTTGACGAGCTGCTGCAGAAACGTACCAGCGGCATGATGCAGCCCAAGCTAGCCGAGAAGATCGCCAAGCAGACCCGCACCGAGTTTCCTGAAGGCATTGCCAGCTACGGCACCGACGCCCTGCGTTTCACCTTCTGCTCGCTGGCCTCTACCGGTCGCGACGTGAAGTTCGACATGGGTCGCGTCGAGGGTTATCGCAACTTCTGCAACAAGATCTGGAACGCCGCCAACTTCGTCTTCGAGAACACCGAGGACAGGGACACGGGGATCAATGACGAACCTGTTGAGCTGTCGTCGGTGGATCGCTGGATCATCTCCTCGTTGCAGCGCACCGAAGCCGAAGTCACCCGCCAGCTGGAGGCCTTCCGCTTCGACCTAGCCGCTCAGGCCCTGTATGAGTTCATCTGGGACGAGTATTGCGCCTGGTATCTGGAACTGGTCAAACCGGTGCTGTGGGACGAAACGGCCAGCGTCGAACGCCAACGCGGCACTCGTCGCACCCTGGTGCGCGTGCTGGAAACGGCGCTGCGCCTGGCGCATCCATTCATGCCGTTCATCACCGAAGAGATCTGGCAGCGCGTCGCACCGCTGGCGGGCAAATCCGGGCCGACACTGATGCTACAGCCGTGGCCGGAGTTCAATCCGGAGCGCATCGACGAAGCGGCCGAAGGTGACATCGAGTGGGTCAAGGCCTTCATGCTGGGCATCCGCCAGATTCGTGGCGAGATGAACATCTCCATGGCCAAGCGCATCGACGTCGTGCTGGGTGACGCCAGCGAATCCGACCAGCGTCGCCTCGCCGATAACGAGCCGCTACTGAAAAAACTGGCCAAGCTGGAAAGTGTTCGCGTCCTCAATCAAGGCGAAGAACCGCCGCTGTCGGCCACGGCGCTGGTCGGCGACATGCAGGTGCTGGTGCCCATGGCAGGCCTGATCGACAAGGACGCCGAACTTGCCCGACTCGACAAGGAGATAGGTCGACTGGACGGCGAAGTGAAGCGCGTGGGCGGTAAGCTCGGCAACGCCGGCTTCGTCGACAAGGCGCCCGCCGAAGTCATCGACAAGGAGCGCGCCAAACTGGCGGAGGCTGAGCAAGCCAAAGCCAGATTGGTCGAGCAGCGCGAGCGCATCGCCAGCCTGTAAACAAGCGAAAGGCCAGCACTTGATGTGCTGGCCTTTTTGCTTAGATAACTGCGCTTGATTGATGACAAGTCGCTTTCAGCGCCGCTGGTACACTATGCCGCATCCGACAGTAACGAATTGCAACTGACAGGCCTGAACCCACGCGGAAAGCTCCACGACATGAAGTAAGTCAGCAGCGAAGCAAACCCGAGGCGGTTTGCCCTACGCGCAGCCGTTCACGACGCAGGTAAAACCTTCCGTACCACGGTTACTTAATTCTCTCGCACCGCCAGTCGCCCATTTTTTTAAGCCTGTCAGCCCCGAGCCAGAACAACAACCCGAATGGCCCGGCACGGTTTATAAAAAATGGAGCCCCTCCGATGTATGTACTCATGGCTGTTCTATTTGTTCTGGGCTATCTATGCATAGCCTTCGAGCATCCGCTGAAAATTGACAAGGCCGCCGCCGCAATCCTCACAGCCGTGCTGTGCTGGACTGCATTGATACTCGGTGCGGAAACCATCGTGCCACTGTTGCCATCTGCCGCGCATACCCCAGGCGAACCTTCAGCCTTTGTAGTCGAATCGCTGAGACATCATCTGGGCGAAATCTCAGAGATTCTGTTCTTCCTGCTCGGCGCCATGACCATCGTCGAACTCATCGATTCCCACGAAGGTTTCAAGGTCATCACTGACCGGATCCAGACGCGCAAGCGCGTGCACCTGTTGTGGATCATCGGCTTCCTGACCTTCTTCCTGTCCGCCGCGCTGGACAACCTGACCACTACCATCGTCATGGTATCGCTGCTGCGCAAACTGATCCGCGGCCGTCCCGAACGCTGGCTGTTCGTCGGCGTCGTGGTGATCGCCGCCAACGCGGGCGGCGCCTGGTCGCCGATTGGCGACGTCACCACCACCATGCTCTGGATTGGTAACCAGATCACCGCCTCGGGCGTGATCGTCGGATTGTTTATCCCGAGCCTCGTCTGCCTGCTTGTTCCGCTGTTGATCCTCAGCTTCAGCATGCGCGGCGAAGTGCCCCGTCCAGGCGCCAGAGCGCATCTGGCCGAAAGCAACCCGCCAACGACCACGGTGTTCGAACGCAACCTGGTATTAGCGCTCGGTATCGGCGCGCTGGTGTTCGTGCCGGTCTTCAAGACCGTTACCCACCTGCCCCCTTATATGGGCATCCTGTTCGGGCTCGGCGTGCTCTGGGTCACTACCGAGTTTCTGCACCGTCACAAGGAAGACGATCACAAGCACCCGCTTTCGGTCGTGGGCGTCCTGCGCAAGGTCGATACCCCGAGCGTGCTGTTCTTCCTTGGCATCTTGCTGGCCGTTGCGGCGCTTGCTACGGCCGGTCATTTGACCCAGGTCGCGACGGCGCTGCGCGATTCCCTCGGGCACATCTATCCGATCAACTACAGCATTGGCCTGCTGTCGGCGGTGGTGGACAACGTGCCACTGGTCGCCGGCTCGATGAAAATGTACCCGCTGGTAAGTCCGGAAACCCTTGATGCTGCGCCAGCCGCTGAAGCCGCTTGGCTGTCGCAGTTCGTCGTCGACGGCAACTTCTGGGAGATGCTCGCCTATTGCGCCGGGACGGGTGGCAGCACGCTGATCATTGGTTCGGCCGCAGGCGTTGCGGCCATGGGCATGGAAAAGATCAGCTTCACCTGGTACGTCAAGCGCGTCAGCCTGCTGGCTTTCCTCGGTTATACAGCCGGCGCCGTGACCTATATAGGCATGCTCGCCCTGCGTTGAACCACTCAGGCGGGCCCGTCGAAGCCGCTCGGGCGGCGTTCAACGGGCCCGGCCCCCACTGTTATGGAGCTGTGATGACAGTCAGCAAAACCAAAAGCAGTTTTTATCGCCGTTTGTATGTCGCCTGGCTGATTGACAGCGGTGCCGCCACCAGCGTGCCCGCCCTGGTAGAAGCAACCGGAATGCCGCGCAGAACGGCGCAGGATACGTTGGCAGCCCTCGCCGACCTGGACATCGACTGCCGCTTTACGCAGGACGACGGCGAGCGACATAACGCCGGTCAGTACCGAATCCACGACTGGGGCGCGATCGACCGGCAATGGATCGAGCGCAACCTCGCGCAGATCAGATCCGTTCTCGACTATCCGTAACCGCGAGCGGTAAACATCCACTCTGGCGCCGCTCGGCCGTCCCAGAATGGGGTGCGGGATGGGTAGCCTTTATCCGCGTACTCGCAACGTTCCTCTCAACCATCAGTAGCGTGGTCCTTTGCTAGGCGCGCCGTTAAGCTGTTCGGTCTCTTCGCCCGCATGGTTCGTCGTCAATGTCTCAACGCCCCGCCCTGTTCCCGGCACTGCTCGCTGGTGCCGCCCTGCTACTGGTTGTCCATGGCCTCGGGCGATTCGTCTACACGCCGCTTCTGCCGTGGCTGGTAGAGGATGGCGTGCTCACCGTGCAACAGGGCGCGAGCGTCGCCAGCTGGAATTACCTGGGCTACCTGATTGGCGCGCTGCTCGCTCTGCGCTGGCACCAGGTTAGTCAGATTCGCCGGAGCTTGCCTTGGGCACTAGTGCTGCATGTCGGAACCACATTGGCGCAGACCCAGGCCGAATCGGTAGAGGTGCTTTCAGCGCTGCGCCTGCTCAATGGCATCAGCAACGGGCTGGTTTTTGTGCAGGCTCCCTCGCTGCTGCTGGAATGGCTGGCGCGTCATCGCCGCGTCTCCTCCAGTGGCCTGGTCTATCTTGGCGCATGTGTTGGACTGATCGTATCCAGTCTGATGGTCAGCTTAAGCAACGGTGTGCTCGAGGGTGCTGACCGTTGGTGGCCTGCGGCAATCCTGTCTATCCCGCTTTCGTGGTGGGGCTGGCGCAAACTGGCGAGCCTCGACCTGCCTCCCGAAGAACCCCAAAGCACTGCCACAAAGCCCCGGAGCGCGCGCCTGCTGGACCGCGCCAGTACACCGCTGTTTCTCTCGTATGCAGGCGCCGGCATGGGTTATATCCTGCCGATGACCTTCTTGCCGATGGTTGCGCGGTTGCAGGTCGAACCGGGAGACATGCTGGTGGAGAGCAGCTGGTTGGTGGTCGCACTGGCTACCCTGCCCTCACCCTGGCTCTGGAACCGCCTCGGCGCTCTGCTCGGCGATACGCTGGCACTGCGCTTCAGCTATGTCACGCAACTGGTCGGTGTGCTGGCTGCGCTGTTGCTGCCCGGCGCACCGGGGATCCTGATGTGTGCCGTCCTGGTCGGCGGCACTTTTCTTGGCACCGTGTTGCTGACCCAGCGCCTGGCACGCGCCCTTCATCCGCACCAGGGACCGCGACTGTCAGCAGCGCTGATTGCACTCTACAGCCTGACCCAACTGGCCGGCCCCTGGCTTACTGGCGTCTGGCTAAGCATGGGCGGTTCCCTGCACAGCGCTTTCTGGCTCGGCGCCGGCGCACTGCTATGGGGACTGATATGGATGCTGCTGGTGCCACGTCGGGCGTGAAAGCTGTGGGACAATACGGACTTTTACCGCCAGCGGCAGCCGACCATGACATCCAGACCCGCCACACCGCCACCGCGCAAGGCCAAGCCAGCGGTTGATAAGGCCGTGCTGCACCCTCGTAACCGCCATACCGGGCGCTATAACTTTCCAGCACTGATAGCGGGCAGCCCCGAGTTGGCGAGGTTCGTCATTCTCAATCCCTACGGCAAGGAAAGCATCGATTTTGCCGATCCGGAGGCAGTCCGCGTCTTCAATCGCGCACTGCTCAAACAGTTCTACGGAATCGTGCACTGGGATATACCGCCGGGTTACCTGTGCCCGCCGATTCCAGGCCGGGCCGACTATCTGCACGGTCTGGCCGACTTGCTGGCGGACGAAAACGCTGGTGAGATTCCGCGCGGCGCAAGCATTCACGCACTGGACATCGGCACCGGCGCCAACTGCATTTACCCGTTGATCGGTCTGCGCGAATACGGCTGGCGTTTTACCGGGTCCGATATCGACGCAACGGCGCTGGCGTCGGCCCGTACCATCGTCACCGCAAACAAGCTCGGCAAGAGCATTGAACTGCGCGCGCAGCAGCACCCTCGCCACGTATTTGAGATTCTGCTGCAGGCCGACGATCGCTTCGACGTCACACTCTGCAATCCACCCTTCCATGCCTCGCAAGCAGAAGCCAGCAGTGGCAGCCAGCGAAAGTGGCGCAACCTTGGCAAGCTCGACCCCAAGCGCAAACTGCCCGCGCTTAACTTCGGCGGTCAGGCAGCGGAACTTTGGTGTGAAGGTGGGGAGGCAGCATTTGTTGCGCTGCTGGCGGAAGAAAGTCGTGGCGTGAGCCAACAAGTCTGCTGGTTCAGCACGCTGGTTTCGAAAGCGAGCAACGTGCAGCCTCTACAGGCTCGGCTCAAGAAGCTTGGCGCCCAACAAGTACGCGTATGCGAAATGTCCCAGGGGCAAAAGCGCAGCCGCTTCGTGGCCTGGACCTACCTCGATAATGAACAGCGCACGAAGTGGCGGAGTGATCACTGGTGAGTCGCCAGTTGGGCTGATCGCTTTCCGAATGATCAGCTAAGCAACTTACTTCAGACGGCAATATCCCAGCGCTGGCGATCTTTAAGGGCCAGCGTCTGGATATACCTCGGCTCCCCGTTGATTTCTTCCAGCTCGGTCATCCCGGCGAGTTCGCCGACGACGCGATAGCGCTTGCCGACGCGTTTGTCCTGCAGCGGATAGAGCTGGGCAATCTGTTGGGCGAGTTCGGTAAGAGTGGACATGGTTCGGTAGCTCCAGATAACTGCATGCCGCAGCTTTTTACAGGCCTTAGGTTACGATTCAACGACAACCTTCCTTCGTCTCGCCTGTTGGAGCCATCCGTTGCGCAATTGATTCCCTAACAGAAGCAAAAACTACCCGAACGATTGATCAACAGATCCCTACTCCCAGCTGCAACAGTGCCAGGCCACCCTGCTGCCAGCCCCACCAGGCCGCGACCAAAAGCAGCGAAGCCAACATGGCGCCGCCTGCCCATAACCAGCCGCGGCGCATCAGGCCATACCTGCAGCCAAGCGCACTCGCTCGACGGGTTGCTCACGAATTGGCCAGTTGAGCGCAGCAGCCATCAGGCTCAGCGCGATAGAAATCTCCCAGACCAGGTCGTAACTGCCAGTCGTGTCATAGACCCAGCCGCCCAGCCAGCCACCGAAGAACGAACCGATCTGGTGGAACAGAAACACGATGCCGCCCAACATCGACAAATTGCGCACGCCAAACAGCGTAGCGACCGTGCCGTTGGTCAAGGGCACGGTAGAGAGCCACAACAGCCCCATGGCGATGCCGAAGGCATAGGCGGTCCACAGCGTCAGCGGTGCAAAGAAAAACGCGCTGATTACCACGGCCCGAGCCAGATAAAGCGCCGTCAGCAATTTCGGCTTCGAATAACAACCGCCCAACCAGCCCGCCGTGTAGGTGCCGATAATGTTGAACAGGCCAACCAGTGCCAGAACGGTCGTGCCGGCCATCGCAGGCAACTGCTTGTCGACCAGATAGGCCGGCAAGTGAATACCGATGAACACCACCTGAAACCCGCAGACAAAGAAACCCAGCGCCAGCAGCCGGAAGCCGGAATGGCTGACCGCTTCACGCAGCGCCTCCATCAGCGTTTGCTGCGGGCCGGTCACCGGCACTGCTGGTCCGCTGCGCAGCATCAGCGCCAGCGGCATGATCAGCGCCACCAGCAAACCCAGCGCCAGCAAGGCCGACGACCAGCCCAACCAGCCAATCAGACCAAGCGTGCCAGGCAGCATGGCAAACTGCCCGAACGAACCCGCTGCGCTGGCAATACCCATCGCCATGCTGCGTTTTTCGACCGGCACCGCGCGCCCGACTGCACCAAGGATCACGGAAAAGGAGGTTCCGGAAAGCCCCAGCCCGATCAGCAGGCCAGCACTGAGAGACAGCGAAACCGGCGAATCCGCGCCCGCCATCAGCAACAGGCCGACCGCGTAGAGCACACCACCGAGCAGCACGGCACGGGCCACACCAAAACGGTCCGCCAGCGCGCCGGTGACCGGCTGCGCCAAGCCCCAGATCAGATTCTGCAGGGCAATGGCAAACGCAAAGGTTTCACGCCCCCAGCCGAATTCGGCGCTCATCGGTGGCAGAAAAAGGCCGAACCCATGCCGGATACCCAGGGAAAGAGCAAGGATCAAGGAGCCGCCCAGCAGGATCCAGGTACTGTTGCGCCAAATCGCATTCATCGCTGACACACTTTGCAAAAATCGAGGGGGATTCATCTTACTCGCAACCACCCCGTCATCCACCTCCCCTTTTTACTCAGTGAACGACGAGTGGCGGGTTTGCTCGGGTAAACTGCCGCCTGTCTGCCTTTCCCGACGCGAGTACCCCATGCCGATTCGCCACTGCATCGTTCACCTGATCGAAAAAAAGCCGGACGGCACGCCAGCCGTTCTCCATGCCCGCGACTCCGAGCTGGGTGATTCCCAGGCCATCGAGAACCTGCTGGCCGATCTCAACGAGAGCTACAACGCCAAGCAGGGCAAGGCCTGGGGCTTCTTCCATGAGGAATCCGGCGCCTACCCCTTAAGCGGCTGGCTCGCGCAGTACATGGAAGGCAATCAGGACTTCACCGCGTTCAGCCGCCAGGCGGTCGAGCATCTGCAGAAGCTGATGGAGGAGTCCAACCTGTCAACCGGCGGCCACGTGCTGTTCGCTCACTACCAGCAAGGTATGACCGATTACCTGGCCATCGCCCTGCTGCATCACAGCAATGGCGTGACCGTGACCGACGCACTGGATGTGGCCGAAGCCAGACACCTCGACCTGGGGCAACTGCATCTGGCGACACGCATCAACATCTCCGAGTGGAAGAACAACAAGCAGTCCAGGCAGTACATCTCCTTCATCAAGGGCAAGAACGGCAAGAAGGTGTCCGAGTACTTCCGCGACTTCATCGGTTGCCAGGAAGGCGTCGACGGCCCGGGCGAAACGCGCACGCTGCTCAAGGCCTTCAGCGATTACGTCGAGAGCGAAGACCTGCCCGACGAAAAGGCACGTGAGAAAACCAGCGCACTGGTGGGTTACGCCAGCAGTCAGGCCAAGATCGGCGAACCTATGTCACTGGAAGAATTGTCCGGAGTCATCGACGAGGAGCGGCCGCGCGCCTTCTACGACCACATCCGCAACAAGGACTATGGCCTTTCGCCGGAGATTCCCGCTGACAAGCGCACCCTGAACCAGTTTCAGCGGTTCACCGGGCGTGCCGAGGGGCTGTCGATCAGCTTCGAATCACACCTGCTGGGCTCGAAAGTCGAGTACGACGAAGCCCGCGACATGTTGATCATCCGCAACCTGCCGACGCAGCTGACCGATCAACTCAAGCGCCGCAAGGGATAAGGCGCCGGGCAGCGACGCCTGTTCAGGTCGGAGACTGCTGAAGCTCTGGGCCAAGCCCGCGCAAGGCACTCTCGCTACGAAAATCTGCCTTCCCGCTGGAATGAAACGGCCATCTGCCAGTCAGATGGCTGCTTATCGCTGCCGCAACCCCCCGCTCTATCCGTAACGGCTAAGGAATCACAATGGATTGGCTTCACCTGATTATTCTGTCCCTGGTGCAGGGCATTACCGAATTTCTCCCGATTTCCTCTTCCGCCCACCTGATCCTTCCTTCGCAAGTGCTTGGATGGCCCGACCAAGGCCAGGCATTCGACGTTGCGGTGCACGTCGGCACATTGCTCGCAGTATTGATCTGCTTCCGTCACGAAGTGATCGCGACCACCCGCGGCTGGCTGGCGCATGTATTCCGTCGGCAGGTCAGTGCCGAAAGCCGTCTGGGTTGGGCGATTATCATTGGCACCCTGCCAGCCGGAATCATCGGCTTGCTGCTGGAAGACTATATCGAGCAGTACACCCGTTCGATGCTGTTCATTGCGGCAACGACCATCATCTTTGGCCTGCTGCTGTGGTACGCCGACGTCAAGGGCCGACGTGTCGCCGAAATGGACCAGCTGACCTGGAAGAGCGCACTGATCATCGGCTTTGCCCAGGCGCTGGCGCTGATTCCCGGTACATCGCGCTCGGGTATCACCATGACTGCGGCCCTGTTGCTCGGCTTCACCCGGCAGACTGCTGCACGCTTCTCCTTTCTGCTGTCGATACCGCTGATTCTCGCCGCAGGCGGCCTGAAAGCGGTCGAACTGGCTCAGTCAGGTGAAGCTGCGCCGTGGAATGACATTTTCATCGGTGCAGCGCTGTCGTTCATAGCCGCTTTCCTTTGCATCAAGCTGTTCCTCAAGGCGCTCGACGCGCTGGGCATGCTGCCTTTCGTGATCTATCGCCTGCTGCTGGGCGTGACACTGCTGTTCATCGCCCTCTGACTAGCGTCGATGGAGGCCCGCGCAACGCATGTGCGCGGGCCCGATACATCAACGCGCGTCGATGCGATAACCCATACGCGGGAAGTGCACATGCACGACGCCAGCACGCTCATCCTCACGTCGCAGAATCAACTCTTCCACGCCAGCGAAGACCAGCTCACCCTCGACCGGATCGGTGCCGTAGTCCACTGCGGAGATGGTCACGGCCTGGCCTGCTTCGAACCCGTTGGGTTCAGAGAATGGCTCATCCGGAAGATCGGCCGGCGTTGCCTCGCGGGCGATAGCGACGGCGTCCTCGGCTGACAGCTCGGACAGCGAGCCATGCCCCACGGCCAGCACTTTACCCAGCCAGGCTGCTACGTCCGGATAGGCGTCAATCAGCGGCGCCGTCACCGGTGTGCCCTTGAGGAACCAGAGGCAATGGGCGACGGAGAAATCAGCCACGCAGGGTGCGCTGCCAAGCAGAAACTCTCCGTTACCACGCGCCAGTTGCTGTTGCAGGCGCGCCATCAGGACCGGCCAATGGTTCTTCGCCTGCTCCAGTGGAACCCGAGCCGCCGAGCCGCTGCTGAACAACGCAGCGCGGTCCTTGCTGAACACCTCGATGAACGCCTTGGGCACTTGAGCGAAACGCATCGCCATCGACTCGGGCTGGAACACCAGGCTCACGGCATGCAGAAATAGCACCGAGTCAGCCCACTGGGCCAGCGTAGCCGCGACGAACTCCTGTCCTTCCGGAAACAGCGCAGGTGTAGCTTTCTCGGCTTCCAGACGACGTGCAATCAATGCGGTGTCGCAATAGATGTCAGCGCCAATCTGCAGCACCGGCGTCCGCCGATAGCCACCTGTCAGCGCGGTCAGATCCGGTTTTGGCATCACCGGAGGAATTTGCACCGAGCGCCAGGAAAGCTGCTTGAAACCCAGCATCAGTCGCGCTTTTTCGGCAAAAGGCGAGGTTGGATAGTGGTGCAGGATCACTTCGTGCATTGCAGGCTCCGCCAGTCGTTAGGTAGACCGGCAGCTTACTCGCGCCAACGGAGGCAGCCTACCCGTTCAGCTGATTGCCTGGACATTCACCGGATCGCTACCGGACTGAGCAGAGACCAGTGCCTCTTTGGCGGGTTTCTTCATTTGTTTGATGGCGCGCTCACGCCGAAGTGCATCGCCCTTGCTGCCAAGCCTTTCGACATAGACCAGCGCCACCGCGGGGCTGGAGTGAAAGAACCGCGCTCCTCGCCCACCCTGATGAGCCGCGAAGCGGCGCTGTGCGTCGTCACTTATCCCGCAATAGAGCGAGCCGTTGGCGGCGCGTACCAGATAGACGAACCAGGGTTTGATAGCAGCGGTGCTCATGCAGCAGGCTCTTGAAAAGACGGTTGGATTCTCCTGCGCAAAACCCGTCAGGACAAGGCCGCTCTAGCGAAACGAACATCCGCAAGCGCACCGCTTGTCGTCTCGACTTCATCGCGTTTGAACGCTGCAGCAATGTTCCGACACAGTTTGCGTATGCGTGCGACCAGCAGCCAAGCCGCTAGCTTCGAGAAGTGTCGCTTCGCCTAGCAAAGTCCGTCGATCCTGTCGAGATATGGTGGCGGTTCGCCTTTGCGTATACTGCGACGATGTTTGCCCACACTGCATTCCGCAAACGCTGCGCCTCCTGGTTGCTGGCGGCCGGACTCTTCCTGATGCTCAGCAGCTGCGCTGAACCGCCCAGCGCGCTTGAGCGAATAAAGGAGGAAGGTGTACTGCGCGTGATCACCCGCAACAGCCCGTCCACCTATTTCCAGGATCGCAACGGCGAAGCCGGTTTCGAGTATGAGCTGGTCAAGCGCTTTGCCAGCCATCTCGGCGTCAAACTGCAGATCGAAACCGCCGACAGCATCGAAGACATCTTCACTCGCCTGAACCGCCCTGGCGGCCCGACACTGGCCGCCGCCGGTCTGGTGGCTAGCGAAGGGCGCAAGGACCTGGCGCGCTTCACCCAACCCTACCTGGACGTCACCACTCAGGTGGTCTATCGCCGAGGGCAGCGTCGTCCGACCCAACCCGAAGACCTGGTTGGCAAACGTATTCTGGTGCTCAAGGGCAGCAGTCAGGCGGAAAAGCTCAAGGCTTTGCAGAGCGAACTCCCCGATCTGCGCTACGAAGAATCGGATGCTGTGGAAGTGGTCGACCTGCTGCGCATGGTCGATGAGGGCCAGGTGGACCTGACGCTGGTCGAGTCCAATGAACTGGCACTGAATCAGGTGTACTTCACCAATGCCCGAGCGGCTTTCGATCTTGGCGAGCAAAGCAGCCTGGCTTGGATCATTGGCAAGGGCGAAGACAACAGCGTGCTTGAAGCAGCCAACCAGTTTCTCACCCAGGCGCAGGAGAACGGAACCCTGCAGCGCCTGCGTGAACGCTATTACGGTCACGTCGACGTGCTCGGCTACGTTGGCGCCTATGCCTTTGCCAAGCACCTGCAACAACGTCTGCCCCGCTATGAAAAAGTATTCCGCGAAACCGCCAAGGAGCATGGCGTTGACTGGCGTCTGCTCGCCGCCATCGGTTATCAGGAGTCTCACTGGCAGCCCGAAGCCACCTCGAAAACCGGCGTACGCGGCTTGATGATGCTAACGCTCAACACGGCCAAGGCCATGGGTGTAAACAATCGGCTCGACCCGGTTCAAAGCATCCAGGGCGGTGGCAAATACATCGCCCGGGTTCATGCCAATCTGCCTGACAGCATCAAGGAGCCGGACCGCACCTGGTTCGCGCTGGCGGCTTACAACGTCGGCGGCGGTCATCTGGAAGATGCGCGCAAACTGGCCGAAAGCGAAGGTCTGGACCCTAACAAGTGGCTCGACGTGAAACAGATGCTGCCTAGGCTGGCGCAGAAACAGTGGTACACCAAGACGCGCTATGGATACGCGCGCGGTGGCGAGCCGGTGCATTTCGTAGCCAACATCCGCCGCTACTACGACATTCTGACCTGGGTAACCCAGCCGCAGATGGAAGGCCAGCAACTGGTCAACAACGAGATCCACGTTCCGGGCATCAACTCCACTGATCTCGGTGAGATTCTTCCGCCTCTCTGATCGTTGCGGCCCGGCCTCTCAGCCCCTTCCGACCGGTGCGAAGCTGCCTGCGGTGTGCTCGGCCAACACATCAGCCGCCAACTCCACCTCTAACCCTCGCCGTCCGGCGCTGACATAGATGCTCGATTGTGCTTGCGCTGAAACGTCGATGAAGGTGCGTAGCCGCTTCTTCTGGCCCAGCGGGCTGATACCACCCACCAGATAGCCGGTCGCACGTTGCGCTGCCATAGGATCGGCCATGTCGACCTTCTTGACCTTGGCGGCCTGCGCCAGCGCCTTGAGATCAAGCGAGCCGGCAACCGGCACGACAGCGACAAGAAGCTCGTTCTTTTCGCTGCACGCGAGCAGCGTCTTGAACACTCTCGCCGCCTCGAGACCGAGCTTCTCCGCGGCCTCGAGGCCGTAGGATGCCGATTTCGGGTCATGTTCGTAACTGTGGATGCGGTGCTCGGCCTTGGCCTTTTTCAGCAGATCGATAGCGGGCGCCATGGCGAAAGGATTCGTCGAGAAAAGGCCACTACATTAGCCAAAAGCCAACGGCCCGCACAGCGTGCGGGCCGAAGCTACTGCAGCACCTACCGGCCGTTAGGCCGACCGGATCTACCCTCAAACCAGCCGGTCAGGCCACCTTGGCCCGGTTCGCGGTCCGCAACTGGCGAGCCGCCGCGACCATGTTGACCAGCGCCGCTTCGGTTTCCGCCCATCCGCGGGTTTTCAGGCCGCAGTCGGGGTTGACCCAGAGCCGCTCTGCCGGGATTCGCTCGCTGGCCTTCTGCAGCAGTTGCACCATCTCTGCTGTGTCTGGCACCCGTGGCGAGTGGATGTCGTACACGCCGGGACCGATGTCGTTGGGGTAGTCGAAGGCGCGAAATGCTTCCAGCAACTCCATTTGCGAGCGCGAGGTCTCGATGGTGATGACGTCGGCGTCCATGGCGGCGATCGCCTCGATCACATCGTTGAACTCGCTGTAGCACATGTGAGTGTGAATCTGGGTTTCGTCACGTACTCCACTGGCGCACAGGCGGAACGCATCGACTGCCCAGTCCAGGTAGTGCCCCCATTGGGAACGGCGCAACGGCAAGCCTTCGCGAAAAGCCGCTTCGTCAATCTGGACGATCTTGATGCCCGCCGCTTCCAGGTCACAGACCTCGTCACGGATCGCCAGCGCCAGTTGCCGGGCCTGCTGCTCGCGGGTGAGATCCTCGCGAGTGAAGGACCACATCAGCATGGTCACCGGGCCTGTCAGCATGCCTTTCATGACCTTGCTGGTCTGCTGCTGAGCGTAGCGAATCCATTCCACCGTCATCGCTGTCGGGCGGCTCAGGTCGCCGTAGATCACGGCTGGTTTCACACAGCGCGAGCCGTAGCTCTGCACCCAGCCGAAACGGGTGAAGGCATAGCCATCCAGTTGCTCGGCGAAGTACTCGACCATGTCGTTGCGCTCGGCCTCGCCATGCACCAGCACGTCCAGTCCCAATTGCTCCTGGACGGCGACCGCGTGGCGAATCTCGGCATGCATCGCCTCGGTGTAGTCGGTCAGCGCCAGCTTGCCCTGCTTGAAGGCCTGACGCGCCAAGCGGATCGCCGGAGTTTGCGGGAACGAGCCAATGGTGGTCGTGGGGAATGCCGGCAGATTCAGCCGGGCGCGCTGCTTTTCGATACGGCTTTCAAAGCCTGACTGCCGCTGGCTGTGTCTGGGCTTGATCGCGGCCAACCGCGCTTGTACCTCGGGTTTATGGATCCGGCTGGACAGTGCGCGGCTCGCCTGCACCTCGCGGCTTTGCTGCAGCGCTGACTGTACCAGGGCGTCATCAGGCTGATTGACCGCACGCGCCAGCACCGCGACCTCGGCACATTTCTGCACGGCGAATGCCAGCCAGCTCTTCAGTTCGGCGTCCAGTTGGTCTTCGCGCGCAAGGTCCACCGGCGCGTGCAGCAGCGAGCAGGACGGCGCGACCCAGAGCCGCTCACCCAGCCGTTCTGCAGCGTGGCGGAGCACGTTCAAGGCTTTATTCAGATCGCAACGCCATACGTTTCGTCCATTGACCAGGCCGAGAGACAGGATTTTGTAGGCGGGCAGTCGATCCAGAATGACCGGGTACTGGTCCGGTGCCCGCACCAGATCGATATGCAGGCCATCAACCGGCAACGCTGCGGCCAAGCCGAGGTTGTCCTCCAGCCCACCAAAATAGGTCGCGACCAGCTTCTTCAACGGCGCGCGCTGCAACTGGTTGTAGGCTCGTTCGAAGGCGTTCTTCCAGTCCTGAGGCAAGTCAAGCACCAGGATCGGTTCGTCGATCTGCACCCACTCGACACCCAGAGCTGCGAGTCGCTCCAGCACTTCTCCATAGACTGGAAGCAGGCGTTCGAGCAGCGCCAGCTTGTCGAACGCCTCACCCTTGGCCTTGCCCAGCCAGAGATACGTCAGCGGCCCAATCAGCACCGGCTTGACCGCATGCCCCAGCGCTTTGGCCTCTTCGACTTCTTCGAACAGCTGTTCCCAGGACAACTGGAAGGTCTGATCGACGCTGAATTCAGGGACCAGATAGTGATAGTTGGTATCGAACCATTTGGTCATCTCCTGCGCCTGGCCACCACCGCAGCATGCGTGGGTAACGCCCCGCGCCATGGCGAACAAGGTATCCAAGGTAGGCTGGCCATCGGCAGGACGAAAGCGCTCAGGCACAACGCCAAACATCAGTGAGTGCGTCAGAACCTGGTCGTACCAGGCAAAATCGCCAGCCGGTAGCAGTTCGATGCCGGCATTGGCCTGCAGCTGCCAATGGGCGGCGCGCAATTCCCTGCCGACCTGGCGCAGCTCGGCCTCGCTGAGATCACCCTTCCAATACGCTTCAAGCGCCTTCTTCAATTCTCGGTCGGCACCAATACGTGGGAAGCCCAGGGAATGCGCAACAGCCATGACGATCTCCAGTTCGTTCGTTTTCGATGAGCGGATTGTGATGTCCGGACAGCGATGAAACAAACTCACGCATCTCGTGATCATCAGTAGATATTTTCATGTTCCTTGCTAGTGCGGCTCTTTTCAGGCGTACAGACCGGCCCTCGGCATTCGGTACGTCGCGGCATCCTGAATATCAACGAAAGGAACTTGAGATGGGTTTGATAGCGACGCCGCTTTGCACACTCATTCGTGCGCACCCTTCAAACGCCAACTATTGACGTGCCGGCTCGACAAGGGTCGGCGCGCTGGGACACACTTCGCCGCCACGATGAGAACGGCTCAAGTCACCCGTCCTCAGCACCTAGTTAAAACCCCGGCTCGCCAACGAAACAGCAGGAAGACCCCAGCATGCTGGAAATCCGCCACCTGAAGACCCTTCATGCACTGCGCGAAACCGACAGTTTGGTAGAGGCCGCCGAGCGGCTGCATCTGACCCAGTCGGCCCTGTCCCATCAGTTCAAGGAACTGGAGGAACGGTTGGGTTTGCAGCTGTTTGTCCGTAAGACGCGGCCGGTGCGTTTCACCAGCGCCGGGTTGCGTCTGTTGCAGCTGGCCGACAGCTTGCTGCCGCAGCTGCGCAGTGCCGAGCGGGACCTGGCCCGGCTTGCTGGCGGCACCGCAGGACGCCTGCACATGGCAATCGAATGCCACAGCTGCTTCCAGTGGCTGATGCCAACCATCGACCAGTTCCGCGATGCCTGGCCGGAGGTCGAGCTGGACCTGGCCTCGGGGTTTTCCTTCGCGCCGCTTCCGGCGTTGGCACGAGGTGATCTGGATCTGGTGGTGACGTCCGATCCAGTAGACCTGCCGGGCATCACCTATGTGCCGCTGTTCACCTACGAAGCGCTGCTCGCCGTCGCCAATCAGCACGGGCTCGCGCCCCGCCCGTTCGTGCGCGCCGAAGACCTGGCCAGCGAAACCCTGATCACCTATCCGGTGGAACGGGATCGTCTGGACATCTTCACCCGCTTTCTGGAGCCGGCCGATGTCGAACCGGCGCAGGTGCGGACGTCCGAACTCACCGTGATGATGATGCAGCTGGTGGCCTCCGGTCGCGGCGTATGCTGCGTGCCGAACTGGGCATTGCATGAATACACCGCGCGCGGCTATGTCACGGCCAAACGCCTGGGTGAAAAAGGCTTATTTGCCACCCTTTATGCGGGCATCCGCGCAGACATGCTGGACTCGCCGTTCATGCGCGATTTCCTTTTGACCGCCAAGGACACATCCTTCTCGACCCTGGAAGGGGTCAGCGCCGCGTCGAAGACCAGATAGATTATTCCTGCCGATACGGCAGCGCATCGCGCGCTGTCTCGGCATAGCGCATCACGCCCAGCCGCTCCTGCTGAAGGAACTCGCTGACCGCAGCACGCAGCCCCGGATGCTCCAGGTAGTGCCAGGAACGCGTGATCACCGGCTCGAAGCCGCGTATCAGCTTGTGCTCGCCCTGTGCTCCGGCATCGAAGCGTGACAGACCGGCGGCAATCGCCTGATCGATCCCCTGGTAAAAACAGGTTTCGAAATGCAGGCGGTCGAAGTCCGCAAGGCTGCCCCAATAGCGACCATACAGCTCGCCAGCGCTGATCAGGCTAAACGCCATGGCCACCGGCCGGCCGCTCTGGCAGGCAAGCACCACGCGGATCGCCTCGGGCATCCGCTCTGCCAGCAGGCTGAAGAAGCTGCGAGTCAGATACGGTGCCTGGCCGCGCACATGATAGGTATTGGCGTAACAGGCATAGACGAAATCCCACTCCTGTTCGCTGACCTGGTGACCTTCGCGCCACTCGAACTCGATCCCCTGCCCCGCCACCTGCTCGCGCTCCTTGCGCAGCTGCTTGCGCTTGCGCGAAGTGAGGCCGTCCAGGAAATCCTGAAAGTCGCGGTAGCCGCGGTTGTGCCAGTGAAACTGGCAACCGATGCGCTCAAGCCAGCCATCACGGTTCTGGAAAACCGCATCGGCGTCCGGCTCGGTGAAGTTCACGTGCAGGCTGGAATGTCCCTGCGCGTCAAGCTCCGCCATGAGCTGATCAAGCAACCGCCCCGCCGCCGCGCGATCACCGAGGAGCCGTGCGCCGGTCACTGGCGAGAACGGCACCGCGCAGAGCAGCTTGGGGTAGTAGTCGATGCCGGCGCGATGACAGGCGTCGGCCCAGGCCCAATCAAACACGTACTCGCCGTTGGAGTTGGTCTTGCCGTACAGCGGTAGCGCGGCGATCACGTCACCCTGCGCATCGCTGAGGACTTGATGATGCGGACGCCAACCGGTGCGACCCCCGACGCTGCCGCTGTCTTCCAAAGCGGACAGGAAAGCGTGCCTTAGAAACGGCTGAGGGTTATCGACAAGCAATGCATCCCAACGAGCGGGATCGATATCAGCGAGGCGGGACAGGGTCTGAATAGGCATGCGCGCCAGTCTGGCCTGTAACCGGGACGAAAAAAAGCCCCAAGAACATGGGGCTTTATAAGGAGCATCGCGAGCGTAGCGGTGTTGCTTAGAAGACGTATTGGGCGCGCAGGGAAATGGCGTCGCCGTCGTCGTCGCCATTGGCGTTGACCACGTCATCCACACTGGTCTTCAGGTAGTTGGCGGAGATCTTTACCGCCTCGTTGGCATACCAGTTGACGCCGATGGTGTGAGTCTTCGCGGCGGCCTCGGCACTGTCGACCGTCAAGCCGGCCACAGGCACGGCGCCACCTTCACCAACCGGCAACATGGCCGTTTCGTCAACCGTGATGTTGTCGTAACGGTAGAAGACCTCCCACGCGCCGAGTTGCTTGTTCTCGGGCTTGATCTTGTCGAACTTGCCGCCATCAAGCTTGTAGCTGCGTGACTCACCGGTAAGTGTGTAGGCGAGCTGGACGTTGTAGCCGGTAGCTTCCAGATCGTTGTCATTGCCGTTCAGGGCAGCGTCGCCATCCGCGTTGCGGGTGAGGTACTCGCCCTGGACGGAGAACGGGCCGATCATGTACGCCGCTTCGAGGCCCCAGGCCTGGTCAGTGCCATCCAGCGCGGCGCCACCAAACAACGCGCGGTTACCATTCGGACCGTCTTCGGTGGTGCCGCGGATCGACAGGCGCGATTCGATTTCTTCTTCAAAGCCCGCTTCGACCTCACGTGTAGCGAAATTCAGACCGAAGTGCAGCACCTGGTCATCTTGAACGATCGGCGCGACCACACCGCGAGCGATGAAAGAGGTGTTGTTCTGGCCATCTTCATCCTCGTTTCCGCTCTGGCGGTATCCGCCGACTTCACCATGGAACATGCCTGCTGTTGCGCGCAGTCGGATGCCTTCGCCATCTTCATGGCTATTCAGCCAGGGCGCCAGGTCATACATGGCCGACCGCTCGATCGCAGTGATCCATTTGGAACTGACCGCTTCTTCCAGACCGAAAGTCGGCTTGATGCGGCCTATCGATAGTTGGACGGGCTTCCAACCGTTGTAGTGGATCGCCAGTTCATTCCAGTTGCTCGAGCTGTCGCCGAAGTTGCGGTTGAACGTATATCCCCAGTCGGTAAAGGCCACACCCGATATCTCGATACGTGCCCGGCGGAAATAGGTCTCGTCAGCACGCTCACCGTTTTGGGTGTAGAAACCATCGAAGCTGTCGGCATCGGCTTGCAGACGACCGTTGATCTTGAAAGAGAACTCCTTGTCCGTCGTTCCTACTTCCAGACCACCCTTGGTCTTGATCATGATATCGGCGCCATCGGTGGTAACGGTACCGGCGAAAGCCTGGGCGGAAACGGCCAGAGCGAGGGCGCTGGCGGCGAAACCGGCGAAGTGCTTACGGATCATCGAAAATTCCCCTTTTGGTTTAGCGTTGGAAAACACACAGCTAGTGGCTCTTTGTGTTGCCGGCATCTTGGCCAGCACGTGTGTCATCCAGGTGGCTGTTCCATAAAGGTTTTATGACAACGGGAACTTAAAAACGCCGTTCTTATCGCCGCTTATCGAGACTACGGTTGCTCATCCCTCCATCAAGTGGCAGGTACAAAAAAGGCGGACCGAAGTCCGCCTTTTGCTTCAGGGGTTAGCGTGAATCAGCGCTTGCGCAGGATCACGCTACCGATGGAGTAGCCCGCACCAAACGAGCTGAGCACGCCAAGGGTGCCAGCCGGCAGGTCATCCTGATGCTTGTGAAAGGCAATTACCGAACCCGCCGAACTGGTATTGGCGTAGGTATCAAGGATGACGGGCGCCTCTTCCGGGCTGGCGTCGCGGCCAAGCAGCTTGCGCACAATCAGGTGGTTCATGTTGAGGTTGGCCTGGTGCAGCCAGAAGCGCTTGACCTCGCCGACCTCGATTTCATTTTCCTTCAGGTGCTCACCGATCAGCTCAGCCACCATCGGGCAGACTTCCTTGAATACCTTGCGCCCTTCCTGAACGAACAGCTTGTCCGGGTTGGTCATGTATTCCTCGGCAGTGCGGTTGAGGAAGCCGAAGTTGTTGCGGATGTTGTTGGAGTATTCGGTCGCCAGCTTGGTGCTGACAACGTCCCACTGATATTGCGAAGTGGCTTGATCGGCGCGCTCGACGATAACGGCCGTGCAGGCGTCGCCGAAGATGAAATGGCTGTCCCGGTCACGGAAGTTCATGTGCCCGGTGCAGATCTCCGGGTTGACCATCAGCACCGCGCGCGCCTGCCCCAGCTGAACCGAGTTGGCGGCATTCTGGATACCGAAGGTTGCCGAAGAACAGGCCACGTTCATGTCGAAGCCGAACCCCTTGATACCGAGTGCAGCCTGCACTTCGATGGCCACGGCCGGATAGGCGCGCTGCAGGTTGGAACAGGCAACGATCACACCATCAATGTCGGCTGCGGTTTTGCCTGCGCGCTCAAGCGCCTGCTGGGCGGCCTTGACCGACATCTCGCAGAGGATGGACCACTCGTCGTTGCTGCGCTCGGGAATGCGCGGAACCATGCGATCCGCATCGAGGATGCCGGCCTTGTCAGTGACGAAGCGGCTCTTGATGCCCGACGCCTTCTCGATGAAGGCAGAGCTGGATTCCGGCATCGGCTGTACTTCACCCGCTTCGATTGCCGCGGCGTTCTCATCGTTGAAACGGCGCGAGTAGGTGTTGAAAGACTCAACCAGCTCGTCGTTGGAAATGCTCTGGGCAGGGGTGTAAAGGCCGGTACCGCTGATGACGACGTTATGCACAGTCGTTCCTCTCGAATATTGGCTGATCATAGTCGGGCGCCGGAACAGGAGCGAAGCCGGCCAGCGCCGATGCGATCGTTCATGCCGCGTCTGTTTATATGGCGGCTATTGTGCACGAAAACCGAACAGAATCTGCAGCTCAGCGCGTAAAAGCAGACAAAGGTTGACGATGTGCAGCGAGGGTTGCCACACAGCGGCAATGTCCACCGTGGCCCGCTGGCTCCAGGCTTTCGGGTATCCTTGCACGCCCTCATTCCAGGACTGCGCCCCGATGAAAGAGCCACTCGCCGAACTGATACGTCTGACCAGCTCAGGCTGCATGAGCGAAGACGAGATCAACCGGCTCGCCGACGAAGCGGCTCAGGCCTATGCCGATCCCCAGGCCTTTCTGCAGGCGAACCCGGACATCATCTACGACGATGATTTCCCCATTCCGCTGGGCGAATGGATGATCGTCGGCAGCCTGCCGGACACCGTATTGTTCCAGGCCGACGATTATCAGGCTTTGTTCGAACAGATCGTCGGGTCATTTGGGCCAGATGTGAATTTCGTGCTCAAGTCAAAGCAGCTGGCGAAAACCGAGCCGCTCAAGGCACTCAACCGTATCCAGACCCAACTCAGCAGTCTCTACCCGGAAAAAGGCGGCTATGTGCTGGTGGATTTCAGCGAGCCACTGGACGACGAACTGCAAGCGGTGCTCGTCTACACCTGCGATATCGAGCGAGTCATGGCGCTGGCGGTGGAGGTGGGCATCTATGCAGCCCCAGCACTTGCGGCCCTGCAAGCAGAAAGCGAAGACTGACTCAGCGCCGGCGCAGCGGCTCGAGCAAGCCGGACAGGCCGTTGTGGTCGATCTCCTGCATCAGCGCTAACAGCTGGCCGAGATCCCCGGGCGGAAAACCGACCCGGGCGAACCAGTTCAGGTAATTGCCCGGCAGATCCGCAATCAGCCGTCCCTTGTATTTGCCGTACGGCATCGTCTGGGTCACCAGGCGTTCCAGGTCTTCAGGTTTCATTGCAGCGCTACCGGCGGATGGGCCGCAGATACTGCCATAGCCATTGTGGCCGTGCAGCTTTCGGCCCGTTCCGCACATTTGCGCAGCCTGTCGGTCGGATAGAAACGCAGCCCTCCCGCACCGGCCAATCGCTTGCGAAATGACGCGTCCCGCGCCGCTGCGCCAAAACCATAAAGCCGAGGAGATCAAGATGACGGAACAACCGAGCCCCAAGCCCGAACTGGACGAGGCCGCACTGGCGTTCGCCGAACAGGTTTTCGAAAGCGCCCGTACCGGCGACGCTCAGCGTCTGGCTGATCTGCTCGGTCGCGGCTTGCCGGCCAACATTCGCAACCACAACGGCGACAGCCTGTTGATGCTCACCAGCTACCACGGCCATCTGGACGCCTCCCGCGTGCTGCTGGAAAACGGTGGCGATCCCCAGCTACGCAATGACAAGGGCCAGAGCCCGCTGGCCGGCGCCGCCTTCAAGGGCAACCTGGAGATGACCCGCCTGCTGCTAGACCACGGCGCCGACGTCGAAAGCGCGACACCCGACGGCAAGACCGCACTGATGATGGCCGCCATGTTCAATCGTGCCGAGATTGTCGAGCTGCTGCTGGCGCACGGCGCAGACCCGAGACGCGCAGACATAAACGGCGTTACGGCCCTGACCGCTGCGCAATCCATGGGTGCGCAAGACACTCCAGAACTGATAACCGAAGCTCTCGCTGGCTGCAACTGAGGTTCAGCTGCGCAGGCTCTGGACGGCAGCCCTCCCTAACGCACTGGCTCAGGAAGGTCATGACAAATTCCGGCTTTTGGTCCAGCGAAAAGTCGGCCATAAATACAGAAACAGCGGCGCGCCAGCGATCAGATAGAAGTAGTAGGTCACAAATCGCCAGATCAGGATCGCCGCCGCGGCCGTCGACTTCCCCACGAACGGCGCAAGCAAGGCTGCGGAAGCGAGTTCGGCGCTGCCCGCACCGCCCGGTAGCAGGCTCAACTGCCCAGCCGTCAAGGCCAACATCTGCACGATAAACGTCCAGGCCCAGGCCAGGGATTTGCCCAGGCCCAGCAAGGTGAGATAAAGCACGCTATAGCGCAGCAACCAATGCAAAGTCGTCAGGACGAATACGCTTAGCAGGATCGACAGGGGCAATCTGAAACACTCAAGCACGGCATTGCGAAAACTCAGCGCCTTTTTGGCCCAGCTGCGCTGTCGAGCGCCCTTCACACCGAGCCGGCTGATCAACCAGCCATTGAGCAGGAACACCTGCCGGTGAAAGCGCCCGAGCAACGCCAGCAGCACCATCAGGCCGATCAGCAACGCCGCACTGACGCCCAATAGACTGGCGATATAGGTATTCAGCGAATGGGTGACCGCATAGATGAGCACACCCACCAGCGCACAGGCAAAAAACAGCAGGTCGGTGAGCTGCTCAACGGCATAGGTGGCGGTGCCCTTGGCGGGCGGAACGCCATGGCGCAGCAGCAGCGCCATCATGGTCAACGGGCCACCCGCGCCGCCGGGCGTGGCACAGATGGCAAATTCCGTGGCGATCACGATGCCCACCGCTCGGTGCTGGCCCAGGCGTCGACGGCCGACAAGCAGCCGCAGCCGTAGCGCGTTCAAGTACCAGCCAACAACGATCATGCCCAGCATCAGCAACAGCAACCCCGGCGGAAAGCTGCGCAACCGCTCAAGCAAACCGCTGCCGCCGAGCAGAATTGGCACCAGTGCCGCCACCACTAAAGCGCCAGCGAGCAACCACCAGCGGCGATTCATGCCGCGGCGCTCGAGGCCAGTATGTGTCGATCAAGCCAGTCAATCTTTGTCACCGGCTTGCGTCCGTCCGCCAAAAGCCGAGTCAGCAGGTCCAGCCAGTATTGCCGCGAGAACCCATGCCGCATGTCCACCGGATGCAACCCGAGCCGCAACACCGGCGATTGCTGGTGCCGCTTGAGCATCTGCTCGCTGATCAGCCGCGACATGCCGCGGCGCCAAGCGCTTCGAGCGCTCCAGACCACCCCCGGCGCGTCAACGGTTCGATAGTCGGGCAACAAGTAGAAGTGACCTGGGTCGCTGGTATAGGTCAGCCCGGTTGCCGCCAAGGCTTGCCGAGCACCCGGCCCCAACAACCAGGCAGGTGCCACGAAACCATGAAGGGGCCACTGGTGGCGCTGAAACAGCTCAATACCGCGCTGCAAACGCCTGGCGGACTCCTCGCGACTGAGCGGGTAGAACTCGCCTTCATGGGTTAAGACGCGGCGCATAAACCAGTCTCGTGGCGTGCGTGGCGAGGGGGCTTCATCTGCGTGGTAGAAACCATGCAGGATGAGCTCATCGCCACGGGCCAGCCGCCCGTCCAGCAGGCGTCGAAAATCAACATGATCGTCGAGCCGGTTGCGACGGTGAAAATCCGGCACGACAAGCCAGCAGATCGGTATCTGACCCAGCGCGTCGACCGCTTCGACGAAGGGCCGGTAATCGGGCCAGGTCTCGGGCGCCACGTCATGCAGCACCAGCATCAGGCTGCGCTCAGCCATGCACGGCAACCGGCAGTTCAGCGGTGCCCAACACGGCGTGATAATGCGCCAGCAATCCGGCTACCACCGCATCCCATGCGTGATGCGCCTCGACATGCTGACGGGCCTGCATCCCCAGCAGACGTGGGTCGTCCTCGAATAACTCCCGGACGGTCTGCGCCATCGCTGGAGCGTCCAAAGGGCGACATAACCGACCGGTATGGAAGGGCACCAGTTCTGGTAGTGCGCCGGCGCGTGCCGCAATCACCGGTATCCCACTGGCCATGGCTTCGAGCGCCACCAGACCGAAAGTCTCCTGATTTCCGGCGTGCAGCAGCACGTCACTGCTGGCCATGTAGCGCGCCACGTCCGCCGCCGGGCAAAAACGATCGATCACCGACACGTTAGATGGCACACGATGGGGCATGCCGGAACCGACCAGCAGCAGGTGATAGGGGTCACCCAGCCGGCGTGCGGTCTCCAGCAGAACGTCGAGGTTCTTTTCGCGCGACCCGCGCCCAGCAAAGATCATCAACCGAGTATCGTCAGCAACGCCCAGTTCGCGGCGCACTTGCGGATCGCGCAGGCTTGGCCGAAAGGTGTCCAGATCCACGCCCAATGGTTGCACATAGACGTTCTCGACCCCGAGCGACGTCAGCTTTTGCGCCATTACCTGGCTTGGCGCCAGCACCCGGTCGAAGCTGCTGTACAGCCGCGACACATAGCCATTCATGTTGGTGCCCAGCCACCCGCCGATGCGGTTACTCACTAATAACGGAAGATCCGAGTGGTAGAAGCCGATCACCGGCACGTCCAGGCGTCGCCCGGCGTCCAGAGCCGCCCAGGCAGTCATATAAGGGTCCCCGACTTCGATCACGTCGGGACGAAGGGAGCGCAATTGATTCCGCCAGGGAGCTCGCCGTACAGGAAACCGATAGCCCCTGCCAAAAGGCAGTGCGGGCGCAGGTATCTGATAGATGCCGGCATTGTGGCTATAGCGCTCACCCGGCACGAGGATGCTGTGGCGGACGCCCGCATACTGCTGCAGCCGGCGGTGCTTGGCCTCGAGATAAGTACGCACACCGCCACTGGCGGGGGCGTAGAACATGGTCATGTCGGCAATGTGCAAGGTGGAGCATCTCCATTAGGTCTCGATGCAGAACCTTCGGAGCAGGGCCCGTCAGCCGTAATCTGCCGCTCCTTGACGGTGTACAGCGAGACCACCGCTCGAAAGATTCTGCAATGAAATCAATGGACCACCGCCCCTGACAGTTGTTCGCCGGCGCACCGGCGTTATCCGCCGCTAGCCGTCGACACGCTTGTCGCCCTCAGATTTACCCTCTGCGGAGGCATGTTCGATTACGGCATTCATCTCGGCACCGAAGAGCAGCACCGCTGCCGATATGTAGAAGTACAGCAACAGCACGATGACCGCCCCGATACTGCCGTAGGTCGCGTCGTAGTTACCGAAGTTCTGTACATACAAGCCAAAGGCTATGGAGGCGGCAATCCAGACAATCACAGCTAGTACCGAACCTGGAGTGATGAAGCGGAACTCCTGTTCGACATCGGGCGTGACGTAATAGATCACCGCCAGCACCAGCATCATCAGCACCACCACAACGGGCCAGCGCAGCCATGTCCAGAGGGTGACCACGATGTCCTTCAGGCCAACCTGATCGGCCAACCACTCGATGACTTGTGGGCCGACAATCATCAATGCCGCGGTAGCCAGCAGAATCAGCGCCAGGCCGATGGTGTACACGACCGAGAGGAGGATCAGCTTCCAGGTTGGCCGCCCTTCCTCGACGTCATAGGCCTTGTTCATTGCGTTCATCAACGAGCGCACCCCGATTGAGGCCGACCACAACGCCACGAGAATACCGAAGGAGAGGAAGCCACCTTTTTCCTCCTGCATCTCGTCAATGACAGGGTTGACGAGGCTAAGGGCGTCGGGCGGTAACACCAGCGACGCCTGCTGACGGAGCCAGGTGAAAAACTCTTGCAGATCTAGCAGACCCAGCAGGGCGATCAGAAACAGCAGAAACGGAAACAACGAGAAGATGGCACGGTACGCCAAGGCCGACGCATAGGTAGTCATGTCGTCGTTGCTGAACTCCTTGAAGGTGCGTTTCAGCAGCTCGAAGCTGCCTATACCACGCAAATCCAGCATCGCCATTCCCCCGTTCACTGTGATTAAAGCCGAAGCCGTTAATCGTGGGACGACCCCCGCCTGCAAGAGTTCGGCCCACGTGACGGGCGACGCAATGTAGTGCCCGCTCGCACCGGACGCGCCCCACCGGCTTAAGCACGACTGAGGCGTGGCGGAGGAACTTTCTCCGTTCGCAACGCTCTTGATGGAGTCGCCAATTTGGTCCAACGCTGACTGAAAGCGCACGCACAGCTGCCAGGTACAAATCGCTTAATCCGCGCGTTTGGCTTGGCAGGAGCAGCAACCCGGACGCCAGCCATGGCTTTTGTCGCGATCAGCGGCTGCAGGAGCACTGAATGAAATCGGCCTATGCCACGGACGCAGCCCAGCCTGGAATGAAAGCCGACCTCGTCAAATACGCTCGACTCATAGTGACCAAAGGCAGCGGCGCCGGCGCTACGCTCGGCCTGAATATTCTGTTGGCGCGGTTTCTCGTGCCGGAGCTTGCCGGTACCGTGTTCTTTTGCGTGGCCCTGGGCATCTTTCTGTCGCTGCTCGCACGACTTGGCCTCGACATCGCTTGCCTGAAGAACATTTCATCCTTACACGAAGGCCAGCAGCGCAGCTATTTCGACCGTGCACTGATACTCGCAGCGCTGATGAACATTCCGGCGTTCCTGATAGGCCTGGCAGTGGTGTATTTCTCCGAGACCACACAAGCCTATTTCGTTCATGCGGCAGTTCTGTTCGCAGTCACTGCGCTTGGCCTGTCACTGCTGAGCATCGCCAGCGAAACCTTGAAGGCCAAGCACAAAACCAGCGAAGGCCTGTTCTGGCAGACGGCGTTTCAGCCTGCACTGACGCTTCTACTGGTGGCGATCACCGGCAATGACCTGACGACGGTCGTGGGCTGCTTCGCGTTCAGTTTCACGCTGGCCATTCTCGGGTCGATCTGGCGCGCCCGCACCAGCCTGCCCCCGTCAGGATCCGAGGCTCCGCTGGGCTGGCGAACCATGCTCATTCTCTGCATACCGCTGATGCTGATCGCCGTCATGAACAGCATCATCGAGCTGTCCGACACGTTGTTGCTCGGCGTGCTGCGCTCGGCCAGCGAAGTCAGCATCTATTACATCGCCGCCAAGATTGCAGCGCTCTCGACCACACTGCTGTTCATCATCAACGGCACCATCGCCCCGGACATCTCCAAGCGCTGGGCACGAGACGACCGCGCCGGTGCATTCGCCATTGTTCGCAAATATTCGCGTTTCATGCTGGCGCTGGCACTGATGATCCTGCTCGCCATCGGCCTGCTACGCGAATACATCCTTGCCGTGTTCGGCCCCGAATACCGCGAGCAAGGTATCTATCCATTGTTGGTCCTTGCTGTCGGCTACTTCTTTGTCCTGGCCGCCGGCCCTCTGGGCATCTTCATGACCATGACGGGCAATCACCGCCGATACCTTCACAACAACATTGCGGCCTGCGTGATCAACGTAGCGCTCAATCTGATCCTCATCCCGCGCTACGGCGTCAACGGCGCCTGCTTCGCAACCGCCGTGGCGCTGGCGATCAAAAACACTCTGCTCTACGTGCAGTTCAAGAATATCGAAAGGAGTCCGACGCCATGACTGACCGGATAAACGTAATCGCTTACGGAGCCTATGACCGGCACAACTATGGCGATCTGCTCTTCGCAATCGTCCTCAAGCGCTACCTGGAAGCGGATGGTCGCTTTTCGGTGATAGTTGCCGCGACCAAGAAATCCAATCTCTCGAGCTACGGGGCATTGCCCACCGTTCCGCTGAAAAAAGCGCTGGAGGCCACCCGACAGCAGCCGAAAACGATGCTCATCGTGGCGGGCGGCGAGTGCCTCACAGCGCAATGGGAAAGCATCATCGGCTACCTCGCGCCGCAGGCGATCTACTACCCGATCAAGGCCAGCCCCTATCTGATGGGCCACAAGGCGTTCATTCGCCTGAGCCGTCTGTTCACCTCGATTCCTTCTGACATTCCACTGGTCCTGGGTGAGCGCGACCTGCCCGGCTACAAGGTGATGTACAACAGCGTGGGTGGCAACGAGATCAGCCGGAAGAAGCCGCTGATCCATGACGCCATCAAGCGCAACCTCAAGGACTGCACCTATGTGTCCGTGCGTGACCGGGAAACATCGGCCGAGCTGGACAAGCTCGGAGTCGAGCACAACCTGGTACCGGACAGCGCCATCCTCATATCCGACATTTACCCGCAGCAGGTCGACTCGGCCGAGCCCGGCCATATCGTCTTCCATATTTCCGATCATCACGCCAAGCGGCGCATCGAGGCGATCGCTCAGCAACTGACCGAACTCAACGTCAATACCGGGCTCAAAATCGCACTGCTGACCATCGGCAAAGCGCCAGGCCACTCGGATGACGATCCTCTCGACAAGCTGCACAGCCTGCTCGGCGACGAGCGCGCGTACCGTGTCGATAGCGGGAACATCAATGACATCATCCACTGCATTGCCACCAGCAAGCTCTATTGCGGCACCAGCCTGCACGGCGCGATCACCGCGCTTGCCTATGCTGTTCCGCAAATCGCATTGCTGCCGCAGCGCGTGATCAAGCTGTCGAGCTTTCTGGAAACCTGGGTGCCGAAGCAGTCGTGTGGCTTTGCGGAAGTCCCGCAGATCAGCCAGATCGGCACCAACCTGATCAACGTCTTCGGCGATAACCAACGGGCCGAACTACGTGCGGTCGTTGAAGCCATGAAAGGCCGCGTGCGGGCTAACCTCGATCATATGGTCAATCTCTATGACGCAGCGCCCGCCCGGGGTGAGACGAGCGGTAACCAGCAGCGCAAGCCCGAAGCGGTAGCTGCAAGCTGATCGATCAGCTGCGTTATCTGAACAACAAAGCCCGCAGCAGTGCGGGCTTTGTTGTGTCCATCAGCTTGATCAACAGCGCAACTAGCGGGCCGTGGTCAGCGACCCGCCTCGAGCCGTATGGAGCTTCTTGTAGCTGTCGATCAGCCGCAGGTGACGATCGAGCCCTTCAAGCTTGATGCTGGTAGGCGTCAAGCCAAAAAAGCGCACGCTGCCGTCAAGCGAGCCGATCACCGCGTCCATCCGAATATCGCCAAACATCCTGCGGAAGTTCATTTCGAAATCATCCAGCTGCAGATCCTCATCCAGCTCCACTTCCAATACAGCGTTCACCGCCTGGTAAAACAAGCCACGCTCGACGGTGTTGTCGTTAAATTGAAGGAAGGCTTCCACCAGCTCTTTGGCGTCTTCGAAGCGCTGCAGAGCAAGACAGATCAACAGTTTCAGCTCGAGAATCGTGAGTTGCCCCCAGGCCGTGTTGTCATCGAACTCGATCCCGATCAGCGTCGTGATGTCGGTGTAGTCATCCAGCTCGCTTTCTTCCAGCCGCTCAACAAGTGCTTCCAGGCCGGCATCGTCCAGGCTGTGGAGATTCAGAATATCCGCCCGGAACAGCAGCGCTTTGTTGGTGTTATCCCAGATCAGATCTTCCACCGGGTAGATCTCGGAATACCCAGGGACGAGGATGCGGCAGGCCTTTGCGCCGAGGTCCTCGTAGATCGCCATGTACACTTCTTTCCCCATCTCCTCGAGGATGCCGAACAGGGTCGCGGCCTCCTTGGCGTTGGCGTCGTCGCCCTCGGCCGTGAAGTCCCATTCAACGAAATCGAAGTCCGCCTTGGAACTGAAGAAACGCCACGACACCACACCGCTCGAATCGATGAAATGTTCGACGAAGTTGTTCGGCTCGGTCACTGCGTTGCTTTCAAAGGTCGGTTGAGGCAAGTCGTTCAAGCCTTCAAAACTGCGCCCCTGCAACAACTCTGTAAGGCTGCGCTCCAGTGCGACTTCGAAACTGGGGTGAGCACCGAAGGAGGCGAATACACCGCCGGTTCGCGGGTTCATCAAGGTCACGCACATCACCGGAAACTGCCCACCCAGCGAGGCATCCTTTACCAGCACCGGGAAGCCTTGCTCTTCAAGTCCCTGAATACCGGCCACGATGCCAGAGAATTTAGCCAGCACGTCCTGAGGAACGTCCGGCAGCGCCATTTCCCCTTCAAGAATCTCCCGTTTCACAGCGCGCTCGAAGATTTCCGACAGGCATTGCACCTGGGCTTCAGCGAGCGTGTTGCCGGCACTCATGCCATTGCTGAGAAACAGGTTCTCGATCAGATTGGATGGGAAATAAACCTTTTCGCCGTCCGATTGGCGTACGAAAGGCAAGGCGCAAATGCCTCGCTCCACGTTGCCAGAGTTGGTGTCGTACAGGTGCGAGCCGCGCAGATCGCCGTCAGCGTTATAGATGTCCAGGCAGTACGCATCGAGTATTTCTTTTGGCAATGCGTCCTTACGGCCAGGCTTGAACCAAAGCTCGTTGGGGTAATGGACAAATTCTGCATTGGAGATGTCCTCACCCCAGAACTGGTCGTTGTAAAAGAAGTTGCAATTAAGTCGTTCGATAAATTCGCCAAGCGCCGACGCTAACGCACTTTCTTTCGTGGCGCCCTTCCCGTTGGTAAAACACATCGGAGAATGGGCATCACGAATATGCAGCGACCACACATTCGGAACGATATTGCGCCACGAAGCGATTTCGATCTTCATGCCCAGATCAGCCAATAGCCCGGACATATTGGCGATAGTTTGCTCAAGCGGCAGGTCTTTGCCGGCAATATAGGTGCTCGTTTCTGATCCCGTGCCGGGTAGCAGCAGCGCCTGAGCGTCGGCGTCAAGGCTCTCGACTTCTTCGATGACGAATTCCGGCCCCGTCTGCACCACTTTCTTCACGGTACAGCGCTCGATTGAACGCAGGATTCCTTGGCGGTCCTTATCGGAAATATCCGCAGGCAACTCGACCTGAATTTTGAATATCTGGTTATAGCGATTATCCGGATCGACAATATTGTTCTGCGACAATCGAATGTTCTCGGTCGGAATACTGCGGGTCTGGCAATACAACTTCACGAAGTACGCTGCGCATAGCGCCGATGAAGCGAGAAAATAATCGAACGGACCCGGTGCCGAACCATCGCCCTTGTAACGAATCGGTTGATCGGCGACCACCGTGAAATCATCAAACTTGGCTTCGAGCCTGAGGTTGTCGAGAAAATTAACCTTGATTTCCATGCGGGATTACCAGAGCGATACATTTGATCGCTATTATCCGGCTTCCGGACAAGAAGTCTTATCCTTTTCCCAATAGGCGCTCGGTGAACAGCCGCTTTTTCAGCCTCTGAAACAGCCACCCAACGTAGCGCGCTGCGCGATCGCCCTTCGGAAAATGAAAAAGGCCCACATCGCTGTGAGCCTTGATTTCATTGGTGCCGGTGAGAGGAGTCGAACCCCCGACCTTCGCATTACGAATGCGCTGCTCTACCTACTGAGCTACACCGGCGCCGAGCGGCGCATTATCGAATTTCGCCGGTGCGGACTCAAGCCCGCACCGGCGAAACTAGCGCTGTCATCGAACGACTTCGATTCAGCGTGGCGCTGCGTTAGATACCTGTAGAGGTACTACCAGTTGTACCAGTCGAGCTGGTTGAACTAGTCGAACCGGTCGAGCGATTACTGTCGCTATTGTTAACCTCGTGCTTCACACGATTCGCGACTTCCTCGCCTTTGGCCGAGGCTTTCTGGTAACCCTCTTCCGCCTTATGCCGAAGCTGGTCGGTCATGCGGTCGCTGGCCTCACCGAGCATTTCATCTTCGCGACGGGACGGCGGCACCGCAGCAGCAATCAGAGCACCAAGTGCGATACCGATCGCACCGAGGGCCAAGGGTTGCTCCTGCAGCAGCTGGTTGAATCCACCGCGTGCACGGTCCGCTCCGCCACGAATTCGAGCCGATGCCTGGCGCCCTGAGTCACTTGCACGCGTCCGGGCACTGCCCAGCGACTCGGATACGCTATGGCTCATCTGGCTGGCCTTCTCCTTCATGTTGGCGCCTTGTTGCTTCATACCAGCAGTATTGGCGTGAAGCTTGTCGCCCATGGAAGGACCGTCCGAACCCGTGCTGTAGGCCGTCGTGGTCACATTGGAATGAGGCTGGCGATTCTGCCCTGCCATCATCCAGATCAGTCCGATCGAGGTCAGGACGGTAGGAACCGGATTGGCCTTTACCGTATTGCTCAGGTTACCGAAGAACTCGCCACCGCCGCCTTTGACATAGCCCAGGGCGGTGTCAATCAACTCGCCGGGAGACAGTTTGTTTTCAAGCGCGTGGACAATGTTGCCGATCTCGGTACGCGTTTGATCAATCTCGCGCTCAAGCTCGTCTGGATCCTTCTGCGCTTCGGCATCAATCTGATTACGTGTGCTCATGATGTGTGCCCCTTCACAGCTTCTTTATCCTTGTTGACCGAATGAATGGTGCGCTCCGGCTTAAACGAGGAAGCCTGAAACTTCTTCTTGCCGGACGAAACCATGATCATCCCGATAACCACCACAACAGCCCCGACGATGAGCGCAGCGAGCCAAGGCTCGACCACGTTGCTCAGTGCGAAGACAGCCGACATCAATAAAACGATGAATCCACCGAGGAGCACTGCCCCGCCGGTAGCGACGCTGCCAGCACCCGCCTTGGTTGCTCGGATCGACTCGCTCATTTCTGCTTTTGCAAGCGCCAGTTCCTTGGTAATCAAGGACGGCACTTCATGAGTCAGCTGCCGAAGCAGCCCACCTACTGAGGTGTCGTTTTCTGGGCGATGGCCAGGCTCCAAAGTCGCATTGGAGGTCGTGGTTGTGGTCGTTGTCTTACGTGGTTCGCTCATGGGAAAAGTCCTCCGTCGGTACCCTTGCCGTCGCGGCTGGTCGTGGAGCCTGTACTGTTGGAACCAGCATTTGACCCTACGCCCAACCCACTACTGGTATTGGCACCCGTACCGGTGCCCGTCCCGCTGGAACCAGCGCCCAGGCCTGTGCCTACGCCGGTTGCCCAACCAGTTCCCAGCCCCGTAGAGCTGCCGGTTGTGGATCGGGAGGTGCTGGTTGCAGACGAAACACCTGCATTGCTGACGCTGCCAATAGAGCCTGACTCGCCTGTACTCAGGCGATCATTCAGCTCGTGTTGGTCGGAGCTGTGATGGCTGCTGGAACCGGTAACGGAACTGGAACTTCCCTGGTAGCCGTGATCACCCTGGGAAGCACGCTTGCTGGAAGCTCGAGCGAAACGAGTCAGCCCGAAGCCAAGTGCGATACTGCCGGTAATGAACAACGCTGGATTGTTTCGCGCCATGCGATTCACATCCTGGAAGAGCTCATCGACATTTTTGCCGCGCAGGCTGTCAGAGAACTGCACCATGCTTTGCGCCATGTCGGAGACATAATTGGACAGTCCAAGACGGTCCTGACCCTCAAGCTCTTGAGCAGCAGCTTTAGCGCTCTGGGCCACTTTCTCAATTTCATCAGCTGCGGTTTCCCGATAGCCTTCCAACTGAGATTTACCCTGCGTCTTCACCTGGTCGGCTGCCTGACGCGCTGTCGCTTTCGCGTCATCAGTGACATGACTGGCCGTGCCGGAGCCGGTGTTTTGGGATGCACTGGATGTATGACTGCCACTCGACCCCATTCCCGAGCTTGTCGAGCTGGTGGAGCTAGAGCCGGTGGTGCCGGTTGTGGAATCGGGGCCGGTCTTGGGTTGGCCACCGTAACCAGTAATTTCGTCGTCGGGTGTAGTCATTTGATTCACCTTTTATATGGCTTGGCCGGAAGACCACGGTCCGTAGGAACACAGCAAGAGCGGTGGGCCGCGAACTGTGTAGTTTTCGGTGCGCACATATATGGTGACCGGGGGTAGATTTTTGAGTTCCATATTTTCAAGGCCGCGGCAAGTGCCCTACTCAAGCCAATAAAAACTCAACGCAACTTGGATTAACTGACGGCAGCGTGATGGCACTTTGTTCACCATTTCTCGCAATACCGCACCATCACTGAGTTAAAGCGAAGCGATAGACAAACAAGCGAAGCGGCAGTATTAGCGATCACTGTATGTATCTTTGATTGGAAAACTCCGCGTTACTTTAGGTACAGCGAAACCGCAGCCGACGAGCTGCACCGCGATTCGCTAGAAAACAAATCGCTAGAATCGAGTAGGAGGCGGATTCACATCCGCCGTCCTCTCACACCACCGTACGTACGGTTCCGTATACGGCGGTTCA